>DATFGJ010000535.1:0-22572 GCA_035249585.1 Lacipirellulaceae bacterium | reverse complement strand
AGGATGTGGCCGCAACGTTTAAACAGGCCGAAAGCCTAGGTTCATCGTCGGATCACAGCGATTTTCCAGTGGAAGCGTTGTTTGATGACGTGTATGCGGCTGTGCCGCTGCACTTGCGCGAGCAGCTCGCTGAAGCGAAATTGGAATCGAGCCAAGTGAAACACGATACAGCGATTTTGCCGTTTACCGCCAACGATAAACGGGCGGCGGGATGATGCTGAATTCCAGCCTGCTGATGCCGGCGGGTCGTAATCGCAACAGTTGAGTCGCATTCATTATGCCCACGATGAACATGATTCAAGCGATCCGTTCGGCGCTCGAGGTAATGCTCGAGCGCGACCCGAACGTATGCGTGTTCGGGGAGGACGTGGGCTACTTCGGCGGCGTGTTTCGGGCCACGCAAGGCTTGCAGCAGCGTTTCGGCCCGCAGCGGGTGTTCGATACGCCGCTGGCCGAAGGCGGCATTATCGGCGTGGCCATCGGCATGGGCCTCAACGGTCTGCGCCCGGTGCCCGAAATTCAGTTTTCCGATTACATTTTTCCCGCATTTGATCAGATCACCAACGAGCTAGCCAAGCTGCGCTATCGCAGCGGCGGCGAGTGGACCGCGCCTCTGACGATTCGTGCCCCCTGCGGCGGCGGCATTCG
This sequence comes from Lacipirellulaceae bacterium, assembly GCA_035249585.1. Classification (GTDB taxonomy): domain Bacteria; phylum Planctomycetota; class Planctomycetia; order Pirellulales; family Lacipirellulaceae; genus JABDGM01. The sequence continues at coordinate 21,924 of DATFGJ010000535.1, read as the reverse complement.
CGGCGGATTGTTCCACAGCCAATCGCCCGAGGCCTATTTCACGCATACGCCCGGATTGTGCGTCGTCATGCCCTCGAATCCGCGCGATGCGAAGGGCCTCTTGGTCAGCAGCATCCAGAGCGATGACCCGGTGATCTTCTTCGAGCCGAAACGTTTGTATCGCGGCCCATTCCATGGCGAGCCGGAACATGTGCCGCCGTGGCGCGATCAACCGGAGGCGAGCGTGCCCGATGGTTACTTCACGACGCCTCTCGGCCAGGCAGCGCTTGTCCGCGAGGGCGACGACATCACGATCGTCAGTTGGGGCACGATGGTTCATGTCGCGTTGTCGGCCATTGAGCAATCGGAGCTTGACGCAGACCTGATCGACGTCCGCACGCTCTGGCCCTTGGACTTGGCAACGATCGTCGCCTCAGTCGAGAAGACGGGCCGCTGCATCGTTGTGCACGAGGCGCCGCGAACATGTGGCTTTGGCGCGGAGATCGCCGCGCTCGTGCAGCAACACTGCTTTTGGAACCTGGAAGCGCCCGTGGCACGGGTCACTGGTTGGGATACGCCCCTGCCCCACGCGCAGGAATTGCAATACATGCCGAGCCGCGACCGAATTGTGCGCGCGATGCAGACCGCGCTAGCGGCCTAAGGGCAAAGGATCATCAATCATGCAACCGATAAGTTTCAAGCTCCCCGACCTTGGCGAAGGTGTCGTCGAAGCGGAAATCATCGCCTGGCACGTGCAGCCCGGCCAGCAGGTGATGGTGGATCAGCCGCTTGTCGACGTGATGACCGACAAGGCCACGGTGACGATCCCCAGCGGCTTGGTAGGCCGCGTGCTTACGACGCACGGAAAAGTCGGTGATATGGTCGCCGTGGGCGCTGAGTTGGTGAGCTTTGATACGGCGACGCCGCAAATGAATGAAGGGCAGACGGAACGACAGGGAAATGGGGAGACACATCAGCAATCATCACTCACTCGCCATCTCTCCCTCTCCCAGTCTCCTCCTTTACGCGTTGCCGCGACGGAACTTCGTCACCACGTTCCCGCTCAGGCCAGCCCAGCAGTGCGACGCCGCGCCCGAGAGCTTAACGTCGATCTAGGACACGTTCACGGCAGCGGCCCGAACGGCCGCATCACGCATGCGGACATCGACGACCACCTGCGGAGCGATTTCGCACCGCCCGCGCCGCGCCGCCGGCCCAGCAGCCGCGAAGACCGGCTGCCGGGTGCCCGCGGCTCGCACACGACCGAGATCCAGATGGTTGGCCTTCGGCGGCGAATCGCCGAAAAGATGGTCGTCAGCAACACGCAAATCCCGCACTTTACGTACATCGAAGAAGTCGACATCACCGAGCTCGAGTCTCTTCGCGATCATCTCAACGAGAGCCGCACTGACGGCCAGCCGAAGCTCACATATCTGCCCTTTATCATGCTCGCGGTCTCCCGCGCCCTGGGCCGCTTCCCGCAGCTCAACGCGCACTACGACGTGAAGCGCGAAGTAATCACGCGGTTCGAAGCGGTGCACCTGGGCGTAGCGACGCAGACTGAGCGCGGCTTGTGCGTGCCTGTGGTTCGACACACCGAGGCGATGGACCTATGGCAGGCGGCCCGCGAGATGCGCCGCATCACCGAGGCGGCCCGCAACCAGTCGATTTCGCGCGACGAGCTTTCCGGATCCACGTTTACGGTCACGAGCCTGGGGCGCATGGGGGGCTTGGCCGCGACGCCCATCATTAACCACCCCGAAGTGGCGATCCTCGGCATCAACAAGGCGATGGACCGGCCCGTCGTGCGCAATGGCCAGATCGCCGTTCGCTGCATTTTGCACCTCTCTGGCTCATTCGACCACCGCGTGGTCGACGGCGCCGACGGCGCCGCCTTCATCCAATGCGTCAAAGATTATCTCGAGCACCCCGCGACGATCTTTATTTGAGCAAGGGAGTATGGGGGCGGGGACCAGGGAATTCACTAGCCGCGAGTCTCCGGCTCACTGGCTCAGCATCCTTGCTCTTGACCACCCCCGCATAATTCAGCATGGCACCATGATCCCATAGCTCGGGAGAAGACCATGCGACTAGATTTCGAAATTCCCTTTGCAAAATTGACACAGATTGCAGATGACACTCCAAAGGACGCCAGTACTTCGGAGCCGGTGAATCGCCGTCCAATTGACGACGCCGATTTGCTGGACGCCTATTCTCAAGCCGTGATCCATGTCGTGGAGACCGTTTCTCCCGCGGTGCTCAGCATCACCGGCCGCGATGCAGATGGCCGTGGCGGCGCGGGCTCTGGTTTCATCGTCACGCCGGACGGCTACGCCCTTACCAACAGCCACGTCGTCGAAGACCGCGAGCGGCTGACGGCGGAAACGGCCGAAGGTGATCGGCTGCGGGCTGAAATCGTCGGCGACGACCCAGCCACCGATCTGGCCGTCGTGCGCCTGGCCGCAAACGGACTGCCGTACGCCCAGCTCGGCGATAGCGACGCTTTGCGCGTCGGCCAACTGGTGATCGCCATGGGGAGCCCGCTGGGCTTGCAGTCGACTGTGTCCACAGGCGTGGTGAGCGCGCTGGGCCGCAGCATGCGCGCTCGCGACGGCCGGCTCATCGAAAACATCATTCAGCACGCCGCCCCGATCAACCCCGGCAATTCAGGCGGGCCGCTGGTCGACTCGCGCGGCCGTGTGGTCGGCATCAACACGGCGATCATCGCCATGGCCCAAGGCCTCGGTTTTGCGATTCCCTCGGGCACCGCCGAGTGGGTGCTTCAGGAAATCCTCGCGCATGGCCAAGTTCGCCGCCGCCAGCTTGGCATCGTCGCGCAAGTAACTCGCTTGCCGCGCCCGCTTGTGCGCGAGCTCGACCTGCTGGCCGATCAAGGCGTTGAGGTGCGCGACGTCGTTCCACACGGCATCGCCGACCGCGCCGGGATCCGCCCGGACGACATTATCGTCGCGCTCGCCGGTCGGCTCGTTACCACCATCGATGATCTTCACCGGCTCCTCATGGCGGTGCCGTCCGACCAGGGCTTCGAGCTGACGATTATCCGTGGCGAATCGCTGAGCGCGATCCACGTGGCCGGATCGCGCTGAGCTGTAATTTATTCGCATACTCTATTCCCGGATGGCGAGTTACAATGATGCGTATAAGTCGCCATTATCCGACATTCCGGTCAATAGGACAAAAATTGCCACCTCGCTCGAGGGACACTTCTCATGCCGACTTTTTCCGACGTTGTAGATGCAGCGAGCGGCTTGTCTGCTGACGAACAGGAAGCCTTGCTGGAAATCCTTGGTCGTCGCCTTGCAGAGCGCCGTCGCGCTCAGCTCGTTCGTGAAGTGCAGGAAGCCCGGACGGAGTTCGCGGCCGGCCATGCCCAAAAGGCGTCCGTCGATGAAATCATGAATGAGGCAAACGTTGAGACGTGAGCTCATTCGCACGACCAGATTTGTTCGTGCCGTTCGGCGTCATTTGAAGAAGCGCCGTCACGCAGCGGCAAACGTGCGGCAGACCCTGGAAATCCTCGCTGCGGATGCATTTGATCCGCGCCTCAAGACACATAAGCTTACAGGTGAATTAGAAGGTGTTTGGGCCTGCAGCGCTGGGTATGACCTGCGGATTCTGTTCGAGTTTGTCCAAGTCGAAGGTAACGAAGCCATCTTGCTTCTCACGATGGGTACGCACGACGAAGTGTATTAAGCTTCCACTCCGAATTCGCGAATGGGCACTCCGGCGCCGACGGTGTGTAACCACAAGCTGCCCTATTTTGCACGTCGCTGCTGGTCAACGACGCTCTTCAGCTCGTTAATCTCGAGCTGTTGCGAGCCCCTGTGTAACATACGATGGCAATTTGAGCATACGAGCGCGAGATCGCTGATTCGTGTCTTTTCCTTACCGGTGAGTTTCGACACTGGCATCTTATGATGCGATTCGATAAAACCCTCTCCACGAGCGCCATATTTGTCCGCAAAATCTAGTCCGCAAACCTCACACTCAAGCTTGCCCGTCTCGGCTAACCGCTTGGCCTTTGCCTTCCGAGATATTGTGCCATCACGTTCAAGATACCGGTGAACTCGAAAACGCTCTCGGCCTTCCGGGAACACTGACTAATCGTCTTCCTGCGAGATGGCTTGTTCCGCTTCGGCTCTTCGGTCGAATACGGTGTACCCTCGGTGCCGAAAATAATCGCGTGCTTCTACGGCATTGAACTTCGATGGAGGATACTCAATGCCTGTCAGAAAGCGATTGGCGAAAGAAATAACGTACTTCGGAGGATATTCTTTGCCGTTAAGAACTAAATCGTAATGGACTGAATCGCGATGGTATGCAATGCCATCACGGTCTATTTGCGCAGCAGCTCGTCGAAAATGCTTATCAGTACGGCCTGTTGGGATCACCGTCCGCAAATTCCGTCAGTATTGGCATTTCCTATGGCCGCGACTCTTCACTAATCGCCGAAGCCCGCTTCACTTCTTCGTCCTTCTTTCTGCCGAAGCCCAGGAGTTTGCCCAGGTCAGGAAGGCTTAGGCCGCCGTCGGCTTCCTCGGGTTCCTCCGGCGGGCCGACCTCGATGTGCAGCATGTCGAGCTCGGCGTGGAGCATAAAGTCCTCGCCATCGCGGGTGACGTCGGCACTTGCGCCACGGAACCAGTTCATCATCGGCATCTGGTAATCCGCGGGGATTTCGGTGAGCAGGAAGCGGTTTTCAGGGGTCGTGGCGGTGGAGACCCATAGCTTTCGTTCGCTTGGCGAGCCCGCTTCAGCGGGCGGGGAAAGTTCTTCATTGTTCTTCGGTCGTGGGACGCGAGGCCCCTCCCCGCGCGCCGTGAGGGGAATGTTTGGATCCACCAGCGCGTAGTCGCCGCCCAGCGGGCAATCGAATTTGCCGCCCACGAGTTGCTCCGCCAGCTCGCGTGCGTCCTCCGGCGGCACGTGCAGCTGCGTCACCAGCGAATTCATGAACCGCGCGCCGCTGGCCGACGTGTTGCGAGCGCGCATGTAACCCAATCCGCTCACTGCCGTGGCGACTTGCTTATCCGAGAGGTTATCGACAAACAGCCGAACCTGCGCCGGCCGCTCCGCCTCGACCATCGCCAGCTGCTGACCGACTTCCAGCAGCACGTCGCGTTTGAACGAAAACAAAAAGAAGTCATCGGCACGGCGCAGCCACAGGTCGAACAAGCCGTTCGTGCGGGCGATACCTTCGTCGTCGAACGGCCCAGTGGGGCGGCCCAAGAAGCGATCCAACAGGTGCGGCCGCGGCCAGCCGCCGACATATGCTCGGATAAACTCGGGCGCCGGCGCGTCGGCCCGAACTTCGCCCTGCCGCACCACCAGCGGCGTCCGGAAGTCACGCAGACCCCCGAACAAGTGCACCGGTTGGCCCGCCGCGCCCAACACCAGCTCAAGTGAGGCGACGTCACCCTCAATTGGTGCGACGCGCTTCGGCGTCGCCGCCGCAAGCAAATTCATAACAAACCCATAGTTTGTCTGCGAATATTGCGAAAGCCGCGCGTCCGCAGTAATCCGATCCCATTCCGCAGCGGCCGGCGACGTCTCGCGCTTCAACGCCAGCGTGAACGGCGCGAAGCGGCCGACATACGCTCGTATATTCCGATCAAACTCGGCCAGGCGCGCGGCCTCCGCGCGTGTGATTCTGTCCACCCGCATATCCGGGATGGGAACCATCGCGCCCGGTACACCACGGATCGTATCGTGCAGGAAGCCGGCAGGTGGTTCGCCCTCACCCTGCCCTCTCCCGGAGGGAAAGGGTTCTACGATGAGCCGGCTGCCGTCAGCGCGCTGGCCGAAACCGGGCGGCAGCAAATCGGCTTCGACAAGATCCGCCACCGAGTCTGCATCCTGACCTTCCACGCGGGCCGCAAGGCGGGCAAGTTCCACAGCTCGCATCTCGCCGATCGACCGCAGCCGGCGATCCAATTCGACGCGATAATGCGGACTGGCCAGGTTCTCGAAGAACGCGGCGGACGCGTACAGAAAAATCGTGTCTTCACGCTCCAGCGGCATCGCATCGCGCGCGGCTTGAAATTCTTCGGACGCGCCCAGCGACCCCTCGCCGCGGCCTGCATCATAAAACCGCTCGATCAGCCGGCGACTCGTCGTCACCAGGTGAAAGTCTCCGTCAATGGCGTAATACGACCGCAATCGACCGTCGGGCGAGCCGATGTACGACACATCCTGCTCGGCGACGCGAATTGTTTCTTCCGTCGCGCCGTTGTGACCTTCCATTGCGTCGCGACGCTGATCGTTGAGATTGTTGCTCAAAAGCATGCTGTTATTGGCATGAAACAAGATGCCCATCGCGGCTCCGTCGCGCATGTAGGGATCGAGGCCGATGATCGCGACGTCGCGCACGACGGTCGGCCCCATCACGCGCGCCAGCCGACTCTCGCCCACGGCGATCTGCCGCTGGAACCGGTCGCTGACATTGTGGTTCACGCTTTTCTGCACAAGCATGTTGCCGAGATCGCCCTGCCAGTGGCGCGTGAAATCGCGGAACCACAGGTAGTTCGGAAAATTGCCGAATCGCAAGTAGAAGCACTCGAGCGGAACGTGACCAGCAATCGGCTCGACGTTGGCGGGGAGCGCGGAGCTAGGGGTTGGCAGCCCTTCCCGATCGCCTCTTCCGCTGCCTGCCCTGGTGGCGCTAAAACGCGGCGCGGGCAATTCAATCGTTGCCTCTTCATCGGAGGCGAAACGACCGAGCAAGAGGTCGCGCTCCACGTTGTTCTGATACGCTTCGTTTGCCAGCAGCTGTGAAATCCATGGATCACCCCAAGCGAACTGCCGCACCACGTACATGCCGGGCTGCGGCATCTCACGCCCCAATCGCCGCGCCCACGTGGCCGTCAAAAAGTTCTCCACCACGATGGGATACTCGGCCTGCCGAAATACCTCCTCGTAGCGATCTTCCGTGGCATCCCACCAATCTTCGAGCAGCTCGTTGTACTGGCGCGGGTTGTACTCGGGACGAACCGTGAATTGCTGCGCCTCCGGCGCGTAGAGCGTAATATCGAGTGTTTCCTCGCCGCGGAAAATGAAATAGAACGTCGCCTGCCACGGGGTCTCGATGCCGAGAAAATTGCGCACGAGCCGCCGCACCGGCGCATTGTCGATCGCTGGATAAAACACGCGGCCAGTCGCTTCGCTAAGCGTAAACCGATCGTCGCTCCACGGATCGCCCGACGCGCCTTGACGCAGGTCGACCGTCACGCGCCCGACACCGAATGGCCGGCCGCGATACGCCTCGACCCGAATCGCCGCAGGGCAAGCCGCTGCGCCGACCGCCATGCTCATCGTGATTCCCGCAATAGCTCGAAGCACGGCCGTCCGCAACTTGGTTGCCAATTGGATTGAACACCCATCGGCTCGCGAACTCTGGCATTTTTCGATTGAGCGCATGGCGCCATCCGTATGTTAACGATGTCGAGTCGGGCGGCAGTCTTCCCCAAATGCTAACCGCCCTAAAACACCACTGACAAGAGCCGGCAGCATTTCGTAGCAAAGCGCCAAGATTCGCCGAGCGAACGCGAATAACGCATACCGTGAATATCGATGCATATTTGTAGCACCTAACAAAATGAAACCGCCCAGAACGCCAAGGACGCTAAGAATTCGAAATCCCGGCGCATTTAATTGGCGACCTTGGCGTTCTTGCGGGTTTAATTCAGTCTGTTAGAAGCTCTTAGAAATCCGGCGCGGCTGCCGCATCGATCCGCCGCCTTGCGAATTTGGCTCAGTCTGCGAGAATCAAGGAATTATCGGCAGCAATCGAAATTGTCATGAATTCTCCGTGATCGAACTTTTTGTCACGTCGCTTTCTTCAAGTGCTTGACCAGCCAGCCAACGACAGCGCAGCCGAACCGGCTCGAGCACGACTCGTGCCACGGTTCACGATCCGGACCTTGCTGGCGATGATTACGCTCGCGGCGATCATCTTTGTGATGATCGGCACGGCAACCCGCGGGCAATATTGGGCATGGGGCGTGACGATTGGCCTGGTGAGCGTCATTGTGACTGCCCTAGCGCACGCTGCATGGTTTGGCATCGTTTGGATGTTCATGCGAATTTCGCACGGCCAATCGGAACCGTTCGAATCCGCCGCGCAGGATGCAGGAACATCTCGCGCGCCTCAAGCGGACGGGACTGGCTCAGAAATGTTTTCGGTGCGAGCCGGCAAACCGGGGGCCTAAGGATACAGTGCCATGGATCCTTGCGGATTGGCATCACTCGTCAATGTACAGCGGGCTGTTTTCATCGCCATTGCCGGCTGGATTACCGCGTCAATGCTTGGCGGCACGCTCTGGGCTCAAAATGCAGCAGTCACGTGGCCCGGCGCTTCGACACTTCAAGCAAATGGCACGGTTCTTCAAGTGCCGGTTGATCCGAAGCTGAGGGTCACTCTGCCCAACGGTGTAGTGCAACCCATTTCGCGCCGCAGCAAATTGTGGCTCACGGTCGACACGCGTTGGGCAAACAACTACGGCTACCGGCCGATTGAAGTGACCGTGTCATCGCCCACGCCGTTGACCGCCGACCGGCAGGTGACGTTCCGACTTTATGCGCGGTGGTGGACGAGCACCAGCGGCACGACTACCGTCGAGCAAGATTTTGAGCTGCCGACGGGCAGCACGTCGGCGACCACGACGCTTGCTCTTCCGCAGTACCAGTTGGCGACGCAGGTTTTCTGGTGGGACGTATGGGTCGACGGTGTAAAAGACCGGGACCTATCGCTGGACGAAGATGTTGCAAACAACACCATGGTCGGCGGCCTCGGCGCGAGCGCAGGCCTTTCATGCCTGATTGTCGGGCAAGCGAACAACAAACGAACCTTGTTGACATCCGGCACGCTTGAGTTCGATTTTTTGTCGCTGCCCGTTGCCAGTTTTCCGCAACGATGGATCGACTACACGTGCCTGGATGTCGTCGCGCTCTCGCACAGTGAATTGTTGCTCCTGTCCCAGGCGAACCCCGGCGCGCTCGAAGCCCTGCGTCGCTGGGTGCGCGCCGGCGGGCTCCTCTGGGTCACCGACACCGGCTCCAAGCTCGAGCAGCTGGGCGAGCTGTCGAAGCTGTTCGGTCTCGACCGGGCGCTGATTGAAATGACAGACAATGACAATGGCCAGGCGGAAGGCGGCAGCGACGATACATCCGTCAACACCGGCTGGCGGCCACGTCGCTTCAGTCGGAGCAATTCGCAAGGGCAAGCAGTTACGTTCATGAACGTGAACACCGGCCGAACCCGCGTCGAGCGCGATCCTGAGCGAATCGACCGCTTACGGAACGATCCTAATTTCGTCATCACCGAGCAGCGGTACGAACCGATTGAGGAACGTCGCGCGCGTCGCCGGCCGGCCGACTCCGCGCGCTGGTTCGTCGAGCAGCGCTACGGCTTGGGAACCGTGCGGGCGTTCCGCGAGACCAAGGATGCGGTTTTGGCCAGACCTGTAAACGTTGGCCTCTTGATGCCGACTGGCCAGCCGATTGGCGTGAACGGCGGATTCGCCGAATTCGCGGTGGGCGCCAACGGCCAGGATGATGACGATAGCGAACCGACCGCGCTTTCGCTGGCATTGCGCGCCGCTCCGCGTTGGGAAGAGCGGCACGGCATGACTCCCGACGCAGCCAACGCCGACTTTGCAAAACTGCTTGTGCCCGGCGTAGGCACGGCGCCGGTAAGTGAATTCCAGGTTCTCATCACGCTGTTTGTGCTCGTCATCGGCCCGGCGAATTTTTGGCTGTTGAAGCGCTTTCGCCGCCTGCACTTGCTGGTGCTCACCGTGCCGCTGGCGGCGCTCGTCACGACGGTCGCGCTTTTCGCCTACGCCATCGTGTCCGACGGCTTCGGCACAAGAGTGAGGGCGCATACGTTCACTACGCTCGACCAGCGCAGCGGCAATTCCGCCTCGTGGTCACGGTTGTCCTATTACTCCGGATTCGCGCCGGGCGATGGTTTGAGCGTCCCCAGCGACGTGGCGATGTACCCGGTCGTGCCGGGATGGCATGAAAGCGGCGTCGACACAAGCATAGGCGTCTCGCGCGAGCTTCTTTGGGAGCCGGACGAAGCAAAGCTGACTCGCGGCTGGCTGCGGTCGCGTACACCAACGCAATATCTGGCGATCCGGTCCGGCAAGTCATCGCGCAAGCTCGAGTTGCTCGCCGCACGCGACAAAATGCGCGCCACGAATCGGCTCGGCGCCGATATCCAATTTGTCCTCGCGATCGACGGCGAGCAGAATCTGTTTGTCGGAGAAAACATCGCCGCCGGCGGGCGCACCAATCTGGATCCCATCGCGCGCAACGATGCGATCCGCCGTTTGCGCGATCTGGTTGTGAAAAACACGCCGCAGGCGCCCGAAGCCCTTGCTGACGCCGATGCGGACTTTGCTGAAATACAGCGATGGCAACGGCAACGATCCTATCGCGGCCGCTACGGCTCAGCCTATGGCAGCGAGCGGCTGGGCACGAACCTGGCGCAGGAAGCGCTTGCGCAGCTGGCCGGCCTGGAAGGAACACCCGCATTGCAGCTCCCGCCGCGATCGTACGTCGCGGTGACGAAAACCGGAGTGGACGTCCCCCTCGGCACTTCGGACGCGACCGAGCTGGCGAGCTTTCATGTGATTGTCGGGAAGTGGTGAGTTAAAACGTAGCTGAAGTCGCACGACTTCCGTGAACACTGAAACAAGCGGAATTCTTGCGAATTCCGCTTCCAGCTTACGATGATTCGAACAGCCACCCCCCAAATCGAACTCCGCCGTTTGCATCGCGTGTTTGATCAGACGCACGCCGTGAACGATGTGTCGTTCGAAGTCTACGCGGGCGAAGTGTTCGGCTATATCGGGCCGAATGGCGCCGGCAAAACGACCAGCATGCGGATCCTGGCAACGCTCGACGAGCCGAGCGCCGGCGATGCGCTGGTCGACGGCTTCTCCGTGGTGGACGACCCGGATCGCGTGCGGCGCCGCTTGGGCTTCATGCCCGATTACTTCGGCACGTATCAGAACGTCAACGTGCGCGAGTACCTCGACTTCTTTGCCCGCGCCTACGGGCTCACCGGGCGCGAGCGGCTGTCGGCGATCGACGCAGTGATGGAATTCACGCAGCTCGATACGTTGGCGGAGAAGCCGATTGACGGCCTTTCCAAAGGCATGAAGCAGCGGCTGTGCCTGGGTCGGACGATGATTCATAACCCGTCCGTGTTGGTGCTCGACGAGCCTGCCGCGGGCCTCGATCCGCGCGCTCGCATCGAGCTGCGCGACATGATTTCCAATTTGGCCGAGTCAGGAAAAGCGATCCTCATCAGCTCGCATATTCTCACGGAACTGGCCGAAATCTGCGACCGCGTCGGCATCCTGGAGCAAGGCCGGCTGCTGGCCGTCGGCTCGGTGGCCGAGATCAGCGCCCGCGCCGAGGTGCAAAGCAGCGTGCACGTGCGCGTGTTGGAGGATCCACAGCGGCTGCGCAGCTGGCTCGCGGCGCGCGATGACGTTGCCGAGCTGCGTACCGAGGAGGACTTGACGACATTCAATTTTGCGGGCGACCGGCCGGCCGAAGCTGCCTTGCTTCGGGCGATGATCGAGTCCGGTTTTTCGGTCGTCGAATTTGGGGCCAGGCACAAGAGCCTGGAGGACGTTTTCCTGCATGTCACCGAGGGCCGCGTCCAGTAGATTTAATTCCCCTCCCGTTTAGGGAGGGGCAAGGGGAGGGTTCAAAAGCGACGCGAAAGGCGCCGCATGGTCTTGATCGATGAGCACCGAAGCCACAACCACGAGCGAACCGTCAACCGCAACGCAGGCCGATGCGCTACCGCTGCCCGGCTCTGCCCGCGCGCTGCTCGCGAAAGTCTCGACTCGCGCCGCGACGGCCTGGCATCGTTTCGAACCAGTGCTCGTTCGCGTGGGCGATTGGCTCAATCCGATTTTGGTGAAAGAAACGCGGCAGGCGCTCAAGAGCCGCTACTTCCTCGTCGTCTTCATTCTGCTCTTGGCGCTATGCTGGGTGGCGACCATCGGCGCCGTCGCCGTGATCGGACCATCCATTTACTACGGTGCTTCCGGAAGCACGCTTCTCTGGATTTATTCGATTTTTCTCGCGGTTTGGATGCTGATCTTCGTGCCCTACGCCGCGTTTCGCTCGCTGGCGGCCGAACGCGAGGACAACACCTACGACTTAATGTCGATCACAACGCTGAAACCGCGCCAAATCATCAGCGGAAAGCTGGGCAGCTCCGTGGCCCAGATGATGGTCTATTTTTCGGCTCTCACTCCCTGCCTTGCCTTTACTTACCTGCTGCGCGGCGTGGATCTGGCCACGATCATCGTCCTGCTGGCTTACGCGTTCTTCAGTTCACTTGGGCTTTCGATGCTCGGACTATTGTTGGCCACCTCGACGCAAAATCGCGTCAGCCAGGTGTTCATGTCCGTCGGTTTCATCGTGATGCTTTTGTTCGCCTGCTTCTTAGGCTTAAACGGCGCTTATGGAGCAATTTTCTCCGGCTTCGGCTTTCGGCTGTTGGATTCCACGGAGTTCTGGATATTTACCGCGGCGCTTTTCACGCTGTATTCCACATCCTTCGCGTTGGCATTCTATGCGGCCTCAGGGATGATCACTTTCGCCACCGAAAACCGCTCCACGCCGCTGCGAATCTGCATGCTCGTCCAGCAAGCGGCCTGGATCGGATGGATGAGCTACGGTTGGATTTACGATCAGTTCCGGCTGCAGGGCATCGTTTACATGATGATGTTTGCCGGCATGTACTGGTACATCATGGGCACAATGCTCACGGGCGAGTGCCCGGAAATGTCGCAGCGCGTGAAGCGCCAACTTCCAAGCACCAAGCTGGGGCGTGTCTACTTAACCTGGTTGAACCCAGGTCCCGGCAGCGGATACATGTTCGTAATCGCCAATACGACGGGCGTGGCCGTGATCTGCGTGCTCGGCATGATCGCCTCGTCATTCTCAAGCACGGCGGGGCCCGGTTGGCCGGGCGCCGACGAGGTGACGCTCCTCTTGATCCTCGGCTGGAGCTACCTGGTAGCATATCTGGGGCTGGGAATGATCGTTGTCGGGGCGCTGCGGCGCGTGGCTGAAGTCACCATGCTTGCCAGTGTGCTTGTGCACTTTCTCGTCCTGCTGGCCGGCAGCGGCATACCGTCCGTCGTTCAGGCGATGAGTGTCGAAATGCGCGACCTCGATTATAGCTTCATGCAAGTCACCAACCCGTTCTGGTCCCTGTCGCATGTTGCCGACGGCGGAATGGCAGAGGGTTACGTCCTGGTGTTGATCGTGCCAGCCGCGGCCATCTGCATGCTGCTGCTCAATCTGCGCGGCGTCGTCCGCGAGCTGCAGCAAGTGCGAATCGCGCCGCCTGCGCGCGTTCTGACTGACGAAGCGGAACTGCACCCGCCGCCCGAAGCGCAGCCCACAAACCCGTGGGATGAATGAGAGTTGAGGGTTGAGAGTCGAGGATTGAGAGTCGACTGTTGATGGTTTTCACTCTCAACCCTCAACTTTCAACGCTCACCTCTCTTATTCCAGCGTCGCCGGCCAGCGGTCGCGGCCGCGCTGTAGAACGACAGTCGGCGGCTGGATCGAGATAACCTGCACACCGTACTTCTCGCCGCCCTCCGGCACCGATGAGATCACGCCGTCGATCGACAAGATGACGCGCGGTTCCTTGACGGTGATGAAGCCTTTCAGTTCCACTGTCGCGCCGAGCTCGTCGTTCCGGCGTACCGTGCCCTGCGCTCGCTTGGGCGGCTCAAACAATTCGAGCCGGTCCGGAAACGGCGGTGAGAACTGCACGAGTGCGGCAGGCGCGATTTCTGGTTCTTTCTTTGCGTTCGCCGGCCCACCAGCTTTCGGTTTGAGCAGCGCGGCAGCTGCTTCCGCGCCCGCGACGGGCTCTTCGCTCGACTGGCAACCGCATAGACCTACGGCGAGACAAACCGCGCAGGCGCAATGCTTTAAGCAGCTAGACTTCATATACCTCGTCGCCTCATGACAAGCGTAGCTTGTGGGCCGGATCGCTCGATATGGCGGCCGCAAACCCCGAATTCCAGGCAAGACACGGCCGCATGCGGCCTGTAGCGACTGTAACGGTCGCACTATCGGCGCACGGGCTGCGCTTGAGGCTGGCTCGTCGCCGGGGCAGGTGAAGTCGGCGGCACCTGCTGTTCCGTCCCGATCGGAAAACGCTGCGCCAGCGTCGAAGCGTGCGATTCGACGCCCGGCAACCTTCGCAAGTGGCCTTCCGCCACCAGCGCGCGAACGTGCTCCGACCGGCCGGCGGCGCCAAATTGAAATTCCGCCGAGTGAATCTCGTCGGCCGACTGTGGCAGAAGCGCTTCAACTTCCACGGGCGACGGCAGCTCATGGATCGGCTCGGCCGCATCCTCGGCCGGCAACCCTTCCAGCTCAAGATCCAGCGGGGCCGGGTAGTGCAACGACGGGTCGGGTGGCAGCCGGCGGCAACATGGCGGGCAACCCTCCGCTTCGGGAATTTGCTCCAGGCGACAGCGAATTGTGTCGTCGACAAGTTGTTGCCGGAAGTCTGGCTTGTCGGCACAGTGAATGATCTCGGGCGAGATAAATACGACTAACTCGCTCTCGCGAACATCCGTATCACGGGAGCGGAACAACCGGCCAACAAGCTTGAGATCCTTCAAATAGGGCACGCCGCGAAAATCGCCGATGTCGCTGCGCTGGCGCAGGCCGCCGATCACCACGGTCTGCCGATCTGCGATCGTCAGTACGGTCGAAGCGCTGCGCACGTCGATGATCGGCTGGTTGTCGCCCGGCGTGAAGCCGGTGAGCCGGCTGAATTCGGGCGATACTTCCATTTGAATCACCCCGTCGGCCGCAATTTTCGGGCGCACTTTGAGCGTGATGCCAGCCTGCTTGAACGAGGTGGTGCCGATGTTGCCGCCTTGCTGCGTTTGCGTGAGCTGCTGGTACGGAATTTCCGACACGCTCTGGAAGACCGCTTCTTCATTCTCAAGCACCGCGACGTGCGGGTCGGCCAGAAGCCGCGCGTCGCTGCAGCCTTGCAGCGCGAGCACCACGGCTCCAAGATCTAGATGCCGGCTGAGACTCAAAAGTTGCAATGTGCCGCCGGCGGTCCCCTCTCGAAATGGCACTTGCATGATGGAATCGATATTGAGCGCCGTGTCGCGAGTGCGCGTGCCGTCGGCATCGATTTCCACGCTGCTGCCCGCCCGATGCTGCCAGTTGATGCCGAGCTGCTCCGTGTCCTGCAGGCTGATATCGTAGATCAAGGCGGTAATGCGCACCTGCGGCCGCGGGCAGTCGATGCGGGCGATCACTTTCTCCGCCATGAGCAGGTTCTCGGCATAATCGGTCACCAGCAACCGGTCCTCTTTTTCCATCACAGCGACACGGCCGTCTTTGCTCAGCACGGTTTGCAACACCTGCTCGGCGGCTCGGGCCGTAATGTACTGCGTGCGGAAGTAGCCGACTTCGAGCGGGATTCCTTGCCGGTTCTCGTCGGACGAAAACCGCCGGTCGCTCGCACCGTCGATCGCGGAAACGAATTGCCGGATCATTTGCACGCGGTCGGGAAAGTCGAGCACAACGATGCTCCGTGCGCTCTTGAGCGCCCGCACCTGCCCCTGAGGAGTGCTCAACAGCTTCGCCCCCTCGACAATTTCGTCGACGTCGGCCGATTGCACGGGTATCGTTGCCGACTGAAAGAACGGATTGATCTGGCCTAAGTCCGAAATTGAGCTGATCACGAGACTTTTGCCAACCGCGCGGTAGTTGTAGCCGTTGGATAGCAGGATCGAATCCAAAATTTCCCGCAGGGGTGCTTGTTTGAAAACGCCGTTGACCGTGCCCTTCACGTCGCCGGCGACAATGTTGATGTTCCACAGTTCCGCGATCGTAAACAGCGCGGAATTGAGCGACAGGCCGTGCAGATTCAGATCGCCTCGCGTTTCGAGGGCGACCGCAAGGTCGACGCTATCTTTCTGAACGGGCTTGCCCGCGGGCGGCGCGGTGTTGGGCGCCGGCCCGGCCCGATGAGGCAATGTTGCCTGCGGATTTTCCGCCGCTGAGTCGGTCGATTGAGCAGCGGCAATTTGTGGAGAAAGCGCAATGGCAGCGGCAAGTGAAACCGCAACTAGAGCGCAGCGCAACCGAAGCGACGCTTTACCGCGTCGCATCCGCTCAAATGCGCTCCTTCGTCCCATGCGTCCTCCGTGACACGTCTAGGTAGGCTTCACCTACCCCCGGCGCGCCAGCGTGAAATACCAAAGCTCCAGGTCGAGTGTTAAGAATTGCCTCGTCGGACTCGACGGATACATTTCGATACTCTTGGCGTGCATTAACATCTTCGACCCCGCAATACGGTCGAGCATTGTTCGCAGGGCCGTGCTCGTGCCGCTGAGCGAGATGCTCACCGGCCGCCACTCCAGCACGAACATCGGTTTCGGCTCGCCCCGCTTGGGCCCTTCGACCGGCGCGATCGGATCTTCGCCGGGTGCCCATGGCCGTGACGATGCGTTCCCCACGCTCAGGCGGCGGATGCTGCACTCCGTCTCTTTGGCAAACTCCATCAACTTGCCGCGCAACGTGGCCAACGACGCGTCGTCGACGGTCCGCGCCTCGTAGCCCTGCAGCTCGGCAATTTTTTCCGCGACTCGTTTTTCGAACTGCTTCAGCTCGCCGGCCACCCGCTTTGCCGAATCCAAATCCGCGAGCAATGTGGTCTTTTCGTCACGGTCCGCACTGTATGCATCGACAAGCGGCATTACCAGCACAAGTCCTACAACAAACGTTCCGGCTATGACGATTAGCCAGCGGTGTTTGGATTCGCAGAATCTCCGCAGGGTTTGTTCAATCATGTTTACCGTCCTTTTCGTTGCGACCCGCAGCGCTTGCCAGCGTCAGCTGCAGATTGAAGCTCGTGGTCGTGCCCGTGGTGCTTTGGCCCACGCCGGTGCCTTCCAGGGCGATTTCGGCGATATCGGGCACCTGCTTCAAATAATTGACAAAGTCATACACGCCATTGTCCGTGTAGCTGGCACCGCTGATTGCGGCCGAACGTTCATCATGGAAGCTCAAGCGGTCGAGCCACACGTCATTAGGCATGCTTTGGCTGATGCGCGTGAGAATCTGTTGCCATTCTGGGTGCGGCAGCTGCTTCGAGAGCGCTTCCAGCTGCTTGAGCTTGGCCTCGGCCGCGAGCAGATTCAACCGCAGCTCGGTGGCCCGGATGCAGGCCGGTTGCAGCCGTTCCAGGTCGGCCCGCAGCCCGTGCATGATGCGCCGCTCGTTTAAGTGAATTGCCATTAGCCCAGCCGCCACCAGCAGCACGGCAGCCAGCGGCATCAGGCTGCGAATCAGGATCGGCTTCATAGGAGGCCTTAACTGGGCCAGCGTGCTGGCGATCAAATTCGGCCCAAGGCTGTTCGAATCCGACTCGTACAGCGACATTGCCGTTCCCAACGCGGCAGCCAGGTCGGTGCCAGGAGTGGCGGCCGCATGTTTCCAGTCCATCGCCAGATCGTTCGGCTCCAGCACATGCACCTTCACCCCGTGCATCTGGGCGAACTTAGCCTGTGCAACGGCCACTGCTTGCGGGTCGCCGGCCAGGTAAACGTCGGCAAGCGGCGCGGTGAGATAACTGTGATAGCGCTCTAAGTACCGTTGCAGCCGCGACAGATGCTGTGCGACGACATCGGCGACGTTTTCGGCGTTGGTCTGACCGCCCGGTCGATAATCCAAAAGCAGCCGACCGCGATGACATACGCCCAGCTCCGCGACGTCCTCATCAAGCTGAATCATCACGCACGCTTCCTGGCACGACTCTCGCAGCCGGGCCTGGGCACGGCTCAAGGCGATGAGCGACGGCTCGATCGATTCGATCTGCACGTTCACGCTCGTGGCAATTTCCATCAACAGATCGAGCGTGCGCTGGTTTGCCACGGCCAAGAGCGCGTATTGATGCCGGGCATCCAGTTGCTGGATGCTGCTGGCAAGAGCCTTGCGGCCGGGGCCTAATCGCAAATAGCGCAAGCTGCGTTCTTCCAGGTCCGCGAACTCGCGGCGTACGTCGTCGGTCGGCCCGGTGATGACGCGCGTCACACACAGCTCGCCGCTCAGGGCGATCCGGACCCGCGCGCCCATGAGCCGCTCGTTGGTCACTAACGAGCGGAACGCCGCGGTCAGCTCCTGCACGCCCCGGTCGGTGTGCAGCGAAGTGGCCTCGTTGCGCCAGCGGACTGAGCGAGTAACGATTTTGTCTTCGCTGTTGTTGCCGCTGCTGCTGCGGACAACAAGCGCCAGGTGCAACATCGAGCGGCACACCTCGATCACGGCGCAGCGCCCTTCACCCTGCCGTCGGCGATCGCCGAACTGGCGCCGCTCAATCGATTGCCGCCGATCTTTCGTTTGCGTTGACATGTTTTTCCCTTAATTCACCAACACTGTCGCCAGCACCCGCCGGGTTGAACCCCCGGACACGCCCGTGGACGTGATATCCACGGTGCCGGCGACCGCGCCGTTGACGGCCGTCGCGGAGTAGGAGCCGCTCGCCGGATAGCTGCCAGCCGTCGCCGTGCCGCGCCAATCCAACTCGATTTCCAATTCCGCCATGGCGTGATGGATTCCCGCGTTGGCCAGGTAAATCGCTTGCTCGTATTCGATCGTGTTGCGCAGCGCGGCCTGATACACGGTGGCCGATTGGAACATGTTCACGATCCATACCGATACAAGCGATAGAATAAACAGGCACATCAAGAGCGCCACGCCGCGGGGGGAGCGCCGAGCACCCCGCTGCCGCTGATTCTTTGCCGATCGTATGTGCCGCTTGTTAATCATGGTTACTCTACCAGGTGCGAATCCAAGCCCGGCAGGAAATCGTCCGTGTTACTCCGCCGCCTCGCGGCAGCGTCACTTGTACTGTGCATTTCACGACTTGGATGTCGGCGACATTGGTCGTCTGGGTCACGCCGTCGGCTTCATACGCGGTAAACGTGAGCGAGTCGATTCTCTTGGCGAGCAGCTGGCTAGTCGTTCCGTTGTTAAAGTAAAGTTCCTTCGGCGCGCCGTTGTGGCTCCAGGTCCGTGTCGTCCCGCTCACAGTACGAAATGACAAATCTCCGGTCGTGTCGCTGGGCGCCGAAACGCTCAAAACCGAATCTGCCTGTCTCAATTGCTGAACGAAATGCCGCAGCACGCCGTAACCGTTTTCCAACACGTCAATGTCGGCTTCCTGCGCGTTCCACACGGCGTAGCCGGATCGCATCACGACGACGACCGAAGTCATCAGCGTGGCCATGATTGCGGTCGCGGCCATCATTTCCAGCAGCGACAAGCCGCTTCGGCGGCCGTTAACCGCCCGCCTTGTTTTCATAACTCGTGAACCTGCCAATTTTGGTTCGCATGACGTTCCGCATCTCGTCGGCGTCGAGCGCCGCATCGCCGTCTTCGTCGCGATAGGTCGTCACCACGACGTTCATCAACCGATCCACGATGCCGCCGCTGGCCACTTCATCCGACTGCACCACTATGTAGCGAACATTGGAGTGACCTTCGGCCGCGAAGCTGCCGGTGAATGTGCCTTCAGTCCAACCCGCCGCGACAATTGCCAGATGCTCCTCCATCTTGCTCACACCGTAGAGCAATAGCAGATGGCGCGCGTCGACTCGATCTGCGAGCGTTACGCCGTCGCGCAATAGCGCCAGCGCGGGCACCAGCGCCGTGGCACAAATTCCCGACGCCAGAACAACCTCCAGCAGTGAATACGCCTTCGGCGCGCGATGCCGCAACATGGCACGTTGACCTCAGTCGACAAAAGCCCAAGAAAACGTAGCTTTTGGCAGAGCGCCGCGGAGAAATACGGCGAATCGCAATGTGCCGGTTAGACTGAAACAGCGGGCGGCGCGGGCGAAAATAATATCTCAGCCGGAAACTCACCCCGCTAATCAAGAAACGCTTTGCCGGTAACTTGCGGCACAGTCACCGTCCACGAGCGATCGGGCGCTACCACAGTGATCGTGTACGACGCCAGGGCTTCGCCGACGTAGGTGAATTCGACGTCAGTGGCACCGCCCGTCGTGACGGTCACGTCGGCAGGAACCGAGTGGACCTGGTCCACGAGCGTCGTGTTCGCGCCTTGCCGCCGATAGATCGCATACTCGGTGGCAACGCCGCCGGCTACCGTAAAGCGCAGTAGATGGTTGTTCGCGGTGGCAATCGCCAGCCGCCTGGCGTGCCCACAATCCAGCGCGATGCGGCGAGCGAACCCGTGCCCGTCCATGTCAGCGATCGCCGCGGAGCCGTAACGCGTCGCCGCCATCATGCCCAACAGGCCGATGATGATCGTGACCGCGGTCAGCTCCAAAAGCGTCATGGCACGCCGCGCCCGAGCGCGACGTGCCATGATCAGTATTGGATTTTGCGGGTGTGGTTGGCTCATGCCCTCCCTCTCCCTCCGGGTCGCAGATCCGCGGTGGCGGAAGAGGGCCGGGGTGGGGGCCCTCACCCTACCCTCTCCCAAAGGAAGAGGGTCTTCGAAATTTTGTTAGTTGACGCGGTGCGTCGTACCGTCGAGCGTGTACGGAGCACTAGTGACTGGGTTGGTCGGAATGCCGTCCGGAAAGTAATCCGCATCGGCGCCGATGTCCGACAGGTCGTTGGCCGGCCAAGCACCCTGCTCGATGTACCAGCGCTCGACCGCGGCGTTGATCGTCGCCTTGTTGTGTGCGTCGACTTTCGCCTTGGCCGTATCGCTGGAAACCGTGACTCGCGGAACGATGATGGCCGCAATGATCCCCAGGATCGTGACGACCGCCAACAGTTCCATGAGCGAGAAACCAGCCCGCTTGCCTCTACGAAACTTTTTCATGCTGACCTCTCCGTGCCGCAGTTGTTGGCGGCAATTCGACCCCTTGGTGGTGGGAACGCCGGCAATTACCAGCGATTTCTTTATCAAGCCTAGGTCACAAGCACATGCTCGTGCTGTATGGGGAGCATCTTTCTTCGTCGCGCCAGCCCTCTAGTGGGTGTGACCAATGACGACCCCACTGGTTGTATCGATTGTGTAGGCGCTGCCATCCACCGGGCAGGTGGGCAAACCCTGCGGAAAGTAGGCCGGGGCCGCCCCGATGTTGCTCAAATCGGCCGCCGGATAGGACCCGTGATTATGCCACCACAGCTTCACTTGCAGCTCAATCTCACGTTGATTCACGTCGCAGGCGGTTTTCATCGCGTCGTTGTGGTGACCGACGACGCGCGGTACAACCAGCGCAGCCAGCAATCCCAGCAGAGCCAACACGGCCATCAGCTCGGTAAGCGTGAAGGCGCGTCGCAGTTGACTCACATCATGCTTTGTCATTCCGACACCCCTGCTCACCGCGCCACCATCCAAAGGATGGTCCACCTACTCACGTACTCACCTACTCACAGTACTCACTTGATCGTATTGATCATGTCAAACATTGGCAGGTAAATCGCCATCAGGATGGCGGCTATCGCGCCGGCCAACCCGATCGTGAGCGTCGGCTCGATCGTGCCCACGAACAGGTTTGCCTTGCGCTCGATTTCGCGCTGCAAGTGGTCGCGAATGTGGCTGGTGGCTTTCGTGAGCGTGCCGGTCTGCTCGCCGACGATCACCAGCTGGCTGACGATCGGCGGAAACGTTTCGCCATGCCGCTCCAGCTCACGGCTGAACTTCTCTCCGCGGCGCACCGCGTTCTGCAGGTCGCGAGCGCTTTTGCGGATGGCGCGATTACGTACCGCCTGGGCTGCTTCGCCTAACGCCTCGGCCAGTGTGTATCCTGCGTCCAGCAGGCTGCCGAGCACTTCCATCAGCTGCAAAACAGCGATGTCGCGCAGCCAGTTTCCCAGCACCGGCATTCGCAGGATGTTCAAGTCCATCTTGTAAGC
>DATFGJ010000534.1:0-12664 GCA_035249585.1 Lacipirellulaceae bacterium | reverse complement strand
CGCCGTGGCAATCACTCGGATGGAAGAATGCGAGTTTTGGAAAAACTCGCCTATGTGAGAATATCGCGCACCACATGCGCTTCCTCCACTCCGCTGAGGCGCACGTCGAGCCCTCGAAACGGGTAGGTGAAGCGCGTGTGGTCGATGCCCAGGATGTGGAGCATCGTGGCGTGCAGGTCGCGGAGGTGCACGGGATTCTCGGCGATGTTGTAACAGAAGTCGTCGGTGCGTCCGTATTCGATGCCGGGCTTCACACCGGCGCCGGCGAGCCACACGGTGAAGCAGCGGCCGTGGTGATCGCGGCCCATGTTGGCGTCGCCCAAATGGCCCTGGCTGAAAACGGTGCGGCCAAACTCGGTGAGAAACATCACAAGCGTGTCTTCCAGCAGCCCGCGTTGCTTAAGGTCTTTCAGCAGCGCCGCGGTAGGCTGATCGACGTCGCGGCACTGGTTTGGCAGTTGCCGGTAGATGGCGATGTGCTGGTCCCAGCCGCGGTGGAAAAGCTGCACGAAGCGCACCCCGCGCTCAATGAGCCGGCGGGCGAGCAGGCAGTTCGCCGCGTAGCTGCCCGGCTTGTGCACTTCAGGGCCGTAGCTGTCGAGGATGTTTTCTGGCTCGTCGCTGAGATCCGTAAGCTCGGGCACGCTGGTCTGCATGCGGAACGCCATTTCGTACGCGCTAATGCGCGCGAGCGTTTCCGGGTCGCCCGTTTCGGCGGCGCGCAGGTTGTTCAGCTGCGCGAGATCATCAAGCAGGGCGCGACGCTGATTGGCATCCGTGCCCGGCGGATTGTCGAGGTACAGCACCGGGTTGGCGCCGGGACGCAGGCCGACGCCTTGGTGAGAGGAAGGCAAAAAGCCGCTGCCCCACAGGCGCGAAAAGATCGGCTGGCCGGGGTTTTTACCAGTGCCCTGCGAGATCATCGCGATGAACGTGGGCAGATTTTCGTTTTCGCTGCCCAGGCCGTAGCTGATCCACGCGCCCATGCTGGCGTAGCCGGGCTGCTGGTTGCCCGTGCTCATGAAGGTGATCGCCGGGTCGTGGTTGATCGCCTCGGTGTACATCGATTTGACGATGCAGATGTCGTCGGCGATCGATTGGATGTGCGGCAGCTGGTCGCTGATCCAGGTGCCATGCTGTCCGCAGCGCCGGCCAGACCACATCGGTGCGACGACGGGGTATTTGGCCTGGCCGCTGGTCATGCCCGTGAGGCGCTGGTTGCCTTTCACCGAGGGCGGAATTTCCTGGCCGTGGTGCCGGTCGAGCGTGGGTTTGTGATCGAAAAGGTCGACGTGCGAAAAACCTTCGCTTTGAAACAGGCAGAGGACGCGTTTGGCTTTGGGCGTGAAGTGGGGCAGAACACTGCTGGGCAAGCCAGCAGTCGCACCCGAGGCAAGTGCAAGCGGGCCCGAGCCCAACATCGTGTTGAGCGCGGTGGCGCCGATGGCGCCGGCCGTGGTGGTAAGGAAGGCGCGGCGGTTGGCCAGGCTCTTAAATGCTGCAAGCGGAGTATTCATCGGTTTTGCATCGTCACATTCGAGAGTATTGAGAATTTTACGCCCGATTTCTCGGCATCCTTGCGGATGATGTCCATTGTGCCGGCAATCAGATGGCGCAGCTCGTCGCGCCGAATATCCTCGTGGCGGCCATAACCATCGATAATCAGATGCGAATCGAATTGAGTAAGCACAACATGGCGTCGCAACCATTCAACCGGAATTGACGAGACTCGAATTGCTTTGATGTTGCGAAGCTCCGGGCGATCAATCAACCTTTGATAAACGAAGGACGGATTTACTTTATAGGAGTCAACGTACACGACGGCGCCACCGAAGTAATCAGGCTGCACCATGCGATACCGAAGGTAATACGACAGCGGCACGAATAGTGTCGCAATCGCGGCGACCGTTGCCAGCAAAGCACGGAGACTATAGCGGAGTCGATGGCTCGGCTGCATAGTGCGTAGACTCAATTGCGCGTAATGTTTTCGCTAAGGTTGAGCAGTAGGGCGGCCAGCTGTGACCAAGCGGCGTGTTCGGCGACGGGGATACTTTCGTTGCGCGGCGACTCGCCGTTCGCAAGATATTCGACCGCGGCCGATTCGTCGGCGGCGTAGTGAGCGCGCTCACGTTCGAGCGCCCGCGTGAGTACGGCAAATTCAGCATCGCTCGGAATACGCGAGGTTGTTTCGGCAAACGCCCAGCGAAGGCGGTCGGCGTCATGTGGCGAGTGCGCGATGATTCGTTCCGCGAAGGCCCGCGAGGCTTCGACGAACTGCACGTCGTTGAGCAGCACGAGCGCTTGCAGCGGCGTGGTGGTGGAGGGCCGGGCGACGATGCAGGTTTCGCGGTTTGGGGCGTCGAACGCGACCATGTTCGGCGGCGGCACCGTGCGCTTCCAGTAGGTGTAGAGCGAGCGGCGGTAGAGCTTTTCGCCGTGGTCTTGCACGAAGGTTTGGGCGGTCGCGGGCGTGCTGCCGTAATGGCTGATCTCACGCCACAGGTCGCCGGGCGTGTACGGGTTGACGCTCGGACCGCCGAGGCGGTCAACCAGCAGGCCGCTGATTTTCAGGGCCGAGTCCCGAATGAATTCGGCAGGCAAGCGGAAGCGCGGGCCGCGGGCGAGCAGGCGGTTGTCGGGGTCGAGGGCCAGGAGTGAACCCCCGGCCGACCCAGCATCCGGCGTTGCCGGCTGCTGTGTGCCCGCGGGGGCTGCGGATTTTTGTCGGTACGTGGCGCTTATGACAATTTGTTTAATGAGGCGTTTCGTGTCCCAGCCGTGTTCCATGAAGTCGACCGCGAGCCAATCCAGCAGTTCGGGGTGTGTGGGGTATTCGCCCTGTGCGCCGAAGTCGGCCGGCGTGCGCACAAGGCCAGCACCAAAGAGCATTTGCCAGATCCGATTGACGGCTACGCGCGCCGTGAGCGGGTGGTCGCGCATCGTGACCCAGTCAGCGAGGTCCAAGCGAGTTGAACGCGCGGCCGACCCAGCATCCGGCGTTGCCGGCTGCTGTGTGCCCGCGGAGGCTGCCGGCAAGGGGGGAAGTACGGCCGGTGTGCCAGGAGTCACTTTTTCAGTCGGCTGCGAGTAATCGCCGCGGCGCAGGATGAACGTGTCGCGCGGTTTTTCGGCGACGTCCATGATCATCGTGGGGTGTTTTTGCGTGATGACAGCGAGGCGCTCTTCGAGATTGGCCAGGGCGATGCGATCGCTTCTGGTTTGGTCGGAGTGGGCGGCAAAGTAGTCGAGTAGCTTTTGCTGTTGTTCGGGAGTGCGAGGGGCCGCCGGTGAGCCGGCGGCTTGGGTTGCGTTGGACGAAGAATCGCTTGAAGTATTTTGAATGATGTCGATGATGTCTTGCGGCAGTGACGAGCCGTCGTCGCTGCCCGTCATGGCAAGGATTTCAAAACGGGCTCCGATCAGGTTGTTGCCATGTCCGAAATTGATCTGCACCGTCATGTATGGAGTGCTCGCCGCGTCCACGGGCTCTTGGAAGGAAACAGTCAAGTGCACCGGGCCGTCCTGGGCGGTATCGGGCGACCATCCGTTTTCGTTACGCGTGTCGAGCACGTTTTCTGGCCGGTATTTTTCCAGCCAGTTGCTTGCAGTGACGCGCGAGACGCTGCGAAGAATATTGAGGTTCACCTGATCGCCCGGCACGCTTTCGGCACTGGCCGAGAACGAAGTCACGACGAACGTGTTTTTGTGTGGCGACGCATCGCCGAGCGACCCATAGCCGCGCCCCCCGCCGGGCGGCGCTTTGTCCGGATGAAATACGATGCGCACGCCGGTGATCGGTTGATCGAGTTTTGGCAACCGCAGGGAGACATCATATGCGAGCATGCCGGTTGGAACTGTGACATGGATGAAATTGGGCGCGACAATGTCGAAACCTTTGCCGATGTTTGGCGTGCTTATATTGAGCAACTCCACCGGTTGCAGCTGCAAATCTTTGCCGCGCTTCCGAAGCTGTTGGCGCTGAGTTTCTTCCCAGCGAGCGACGTCTGCTGGGTCGGGATTTGCGAGTTTCTCTTTGAGCCGCTCAATTTCCCGGCGGAGCTCCGGTTCCTCTCCGGTTTGCAGGACGGTCTTGGCTTCGTAAACCGGCCGCGAGTTGATGCCGCTGTTGCCGTCGAGCCCGATGTCGCTGAGCGTGTTGAAGTAGGCGAACAGTCGGTAGTAGTCACGCTGCGTGATGGGATCGAACTTGTGGTCGTGGCACTGGGCGCAGCCGAGCGTGAGACCCAATACCGCTTCGCCGAGCGTTTTCACGCGGTCGACGTTGTAGTTCGTGAGGTTTTCTTCCGGGATCGTGCCGCCCTCGTGCGTGTTCATGTTGTTGCGCTGAAAGCCCGTGGCGATGAGCTCGGCTTCGGTGCGGTTGGGCAGCAAGTCACCGGCGAGCTGTACGCGCAGGAACTGATCGTAAGGCAGATTGCGGTTGAAAGCGTCGATGACCCAGTCGCGCCACAGCCACATCTGCCGGCCGCCGTCAATCGAGTAGCCGTTCGTGTCGGCGTAGCGGGCGGCGTCAAGCCATTCCAAAGCCATGCGCTCGCCGAAATGCGGGCTGGCCAGCAGTCGGTCGACGAGTTTTTCGTACGCGTCCTTGCTTTGATCGGCCACGAAGGCTTCGACTTCTTCGGCAGAGGGCGGCAGACCGGTGAGATCGAGGTAGAGGCGGCGAATCAGGGTGCGATGGTCCGCCGCGGCGGACGGCTGCAGCCCTTCGGCTTCGAGCCGCGCGAGGACGAAGTGGTCAATTTCGTTTCGGGGCCAGCTCTTGTTCGGCACTGTCGGTGGCGTCGCCTTAACCGGCGGAATGAACGACCAATGCTTGGCGTATTCAGCCCCTTGGTGAATCCAGCGGCGGAGCATTTCTTTTTGCTCCGGTTTGAGCACGCGATGCGAATCCGGCGGCGGCATCATCTCCGCTTCATCTTCGCTGGTGATGCGGCGCCAAAGCTCGCTCTTTTCCGGATCCCCGGCCACAATGGCTGGCACGCCGTCGCGTTCGGCCAGCGCGGACTCGGCGATGTCAAGCCGCAAGTCGGCCTGCCGCGCCTTCTCGTCGAAGCCGTGGCACTGGAAGCAGTTTTCCGAGAGGATCGGTCGGATATCGCGGTTGAAGTCGAGCTTCCGCTCGTTGGCCGCGGAGAACGTGGGCGCTACACAGAGCGCGATCAGGGCGAGAAGCGTTTTGCGTTGCATGACGGCAATGAGAACGGGCGCCGCGAACCGAAGACTCTATCTTACCCTCTCAAATGTGGAGCGGATACCCATTGTGCCGCATAGCGTGTGCGTCGAATTGACCACTGAGGGGTAATCGCGATATAGTGCCCGCTTCTCGTTGCGAGGGAGATGGATTCCGCCGATGGCCACAGACGCTGCGACAGTTCGCGAGTATGGATTTGCCAAGACGGGGCGCCGCGACGCGTGGTGGGTCGGGCCCCTCGTGACGTTTCTCGTTTTGAGCAGCTTCGTCATCTACACGACCTTTCGCATTTTCCAAAATGCGCACTATCAGTTCGGCCACGGCGTCGAGGGGACGCTCGATCCAGAGCATTCCTATATGCTCTCGCCGATGTACTCGCCGCTGTTAGCGCTGCCCGATTGGATGCCGGCGTGGATCTCCCCGGCAATGTTCATTCTGTGGATGCCGGGCGGCTTCCGGCTCACCTGTTATTACTATCGCAAGGCGTACTACCGGGCGTTCATGTTGGATCCGCCGGGGTGCGCGGTGGGCGAGCCGCGAAATGAATACGCCGGCGAGACGCGGCTGCTACTGTTTCAGAACATCCACCGTTATTTCTTGTACATCGCGCTAGTGTTCATTGTAATTCTGGGGTACGACGCGCTGCACACATTTATCTGGCCGACCGCTGGCGGCGGCAGCACGTTTGGCATCAGCATTGGCTCAATCGTGCTGACGACGGGCGCGGTGCTGCTGGCGCTTTACACAATCAGTTGCCATTCGTTGCGGCATCTGGTTGGCGGAAACGTCGATTGCTTCTCGTGCGTACGCGGCGGGCAAACGCGCTACAAACTATGGAAGGGCATCACCGTTTTGAACATGAATCACATGTTCTGGGCGTGGACGAGCCTGTTCGGGGTGACGCTGGCCGATTTGTATGTGTGGATGGTGGCGTCGGGGCGGATACGCGATTTGCAGTTGTTCGTTCTTAGATAGTTTAAGGAAGCGTCGGCGATGGAATTAGCGCCGGCGGCAACGCCGGATCTAGTACATTCGGCGTGGCCGCCGACGCCAAGCCCATTTGCAATATGGATAAATACCAAACCTTCGAATACGACGTTGTGGTGGTCGGCGCCGGCGGCGCGGGCCTGCGCGCGGCGATTGAGTCGTCGGCGCTGGGCGCCAAGACAGCGCTCGTATGTAAGAGTTTGCTGGGCAAGGCGCATACCGTGATGGCCGAGGGGGGCGTGGCGGCGGCGCTGGCGAACGTCGATACGCGCGACGATTGGAAAGTGCACTTCCGCGACACGATGCGGGGCGGCAAGTTCCTCAATCAATGGCGATTGGCGCAGATTCATGCCCAGGAATCGCCGGCCCGTGTACGAGAGCTCGAGGAATGGGGCGCGGTCTTCGATCGCACCACCGATGGGCGGATCTTGCAGCGGAATTTCGGTGGCCACACGTATCCTCGCCTGGCCCACGTGGGCGACCGCACCGGGCTCGAAATGATCCGCACATTGCAAGATAAGGGCGTGCATCAAGGCATCGACGTGCATATGGAATGCACGATCCGCTGGATATTAAAAGACGGCGGCCCAAATGGCGGCCGTGTCGCCGGCTGCTTCGGCTACCAGCGCGAGAGCGGGCGGTTCGTCGTGTTCCGCGCCAAGGCCGTGGTGCTTGCCACCGGCGGCATCGGCCGATGCTGGTCGATCACCTCGAACTCCTGGGAGTACACAGCCGACGGGCATGCCATGGCTCTATGGGCCGGCGCCGACCTCATCGACATGGAGTTCGTGCAGTTTCATCCCACGGGCATGGTCTGGCCGCCGAGCGTGCGCGGCACGCTGATCACCGAAGGCGTCCGCGGTGAAGGGGGCGTTTTGCTCAACGGCCAGGGCAAGCGGTTCATGTTCGATTACATCCCTGAGATGTTTAAAGGCGAATACGCCGAGAGTGAAGAGGAAACGCAGCGCTGGCTCAAAGCCACGATGGCCCGGCAGCGGCCTGATGCGCGGAGGCCGCCGGAGCTGTTGACGCGCGACGTTGTGGCCCGGGCCATTCGCCGCGAAATTCGCGAAGGCCGCGGCTCACCGCACGGCGGCGTCTACTTGGACATCGCCACGCGGCGATCGGCCGAAGACATCAAGAAGAAGCTGCCAAGCATGTATCACCAGTTCAAGGAGCTGGCCGACGTAGATATCACGACCGCGCCGATGGAGGTTGGCCCAACGTGTCACTATATGATGGGCGGCGTGCGCGTGGACGATGAAACACAGGAGTCCACCGTACCCGGCTTGTATGCGGCCGGCGAATGCGGCGGCGGGATGCATGGGGCCAACCGGCTGGGGGGAAACTCGCTTTCGGATTTGCTGGTCTTCGGCAAGCGGGCCGGTGAGTATGCGGCCCGCGCGGCCAAGGGCGCATCGTTCGGCCAAATCAACCAGGATGAAGTCGAGCGCGTGGCCGCCGAAGCGCTGCGCGCGTTCGGCGACGGCGGCGGCGAGAACCCCTATGCCGTGCACGAGGAATTGCGCGAAGCGATGCAAACCTACGTGAGCATCGTGCGCACCGAAGAAGATTTAAAGCAGGCGCTCGTCAAGATCCAGGAGCTGCGCAAACGCGCCGCCAGTGCGCGAGTCGGCGGCAACATCCAGTACAATCCCGGATGGCACCTCGCCCTGGATTTGAAGAACATGCTCGACATCAGCGAGGCGGTGACGCGCGCCGCACTCGAGCGCAGGGAAAGCCGCGGGGCACATACGCGCGAAGATTTCCCGGACAGCGACAAAGAGTGGGGCAAGGTGAACCTCATCATCCGGCAGACGCGTGACGCAATCCAGGTGACGCGCGAGCCGCTCCCAGAGATGCCGGCGGAGCTGCAGGAGCTGGTGAAAAAGGAATAGGTGCCGCGGAGGCAAGAGGGGAGAAGGCGAGAATGGGAGAATGGGAGACACGAAGTCGGCCGCAACTGAATCTCCCCCTCTCCCACTCTTCGTTCGGTCGGAATGATGCACTTGCAGGAGCACGGCGATATGGCCGAGGAAGCGACATTACGAATCTACCGCGGCGATGACCAGCGGGGCGAGCTGGTGGAGTACAAGATTCCCCTTGCTCCCGGAATGGTCGTGCTCGATGCCATTCACGCCGTTCAGGCGATGCAGGCGCCCGATTTGGCAGTGCGCTGGAATTGCAAGGCTGGCAAGTGCGGCTCGTGCGGCGGTGAGGTAAACGGCAAGCCGAAGCTGATGTGCATGGACCGCATGGACAACTATCCGGCCGGGGAGCCGATTACGATCCGGCCAATGAAGTCGTTCCCAATCGTGAAGGACCTGGCCTGCGACGTGTCGTGGAACTTCAAGGTCAACAAGAAGATTCCGGCATTCAAGCTTCGTCGTAATCCCGCTCAAGCGGCCGGCCGTGGCGATGGGACAACAGCCCCCGCGGGCACACAGCAGCCGGCATCGCCGGATGCTGGGTCGGCCGGGGGTTCAGAACCCCGGTTTTCACAGGAAGAAGCCGACCGCGTCCAAGAATTTCGCAAGTGCATCGAATGCTTCTTGTGCCAGAACGTGTGCCACGTGCTGCGCGAGCACAAGAAGCACGACGTGTTCGCCGGCCCGAGGTTTTATGTGCGCGTCGCTGGGCTGGAGATGCACCCGCTGGATGAAGGCGACCGCACGGAGCTGCTTAAGGACGAACTCGGCCTGGGCTACTGCAATATTACGAAGTGCTGCACAGAGGTCTGCCCGGAGCACATCAAGATCACCGACAACGCGATCATCCCGCTCAAGGAACGCGTTGTGGATCAGTTCTATGACCCGGTGAAGAAGCTGTTTCGGGTTATCTTTCCAAAGTAGGGGCATTCCCGGACGGGACCATCGACGATAGCCCAGCAATTTATTGCTTGGAATGTTGCCGAAGACCTCGTGAGGATCTTCGAGACGATTGACGCCACACAAGTGTTTTCAGTCGTACCTGAAGGATGTGCCATTGTATAATGGCGTTCTGTGTCAACATTGAACTGCTGGCCTGTTTTCGATCATCCCGATGGGATGAGGCAGAACGCATCGACACGCCAAGCATTAAACCACCCCAATGTCCGTTGTGGCCCACCTCGACTCACGACCTGGATTTGCCGTGCTCGTCGATCGTGCTCGCGCGGGCGATCCGCAGTTTGCCACTGATTTTGTGAATGCGGCGCTGCGCGCTGCGCGCGATGCGGGGGCCAGCGATGTACATTTGGATCCGGCGGCCGATACGCTTGCCGTGCGCTGGCGCTTGGATGGCGTGCTGCAGCCCTTGTGCGATGTGCCGAAGGAGGTCGGGCCGAATATCATCGCTCGGCTCAAGGTGCTGGCCGGCCTGTTGACGTATGAGATGGCCCTGCCACAGGAGGGGCGAATTTGGGACGAGGCGCTGCGTGTTGAGGTGCGTGTGAGCACGTTTCCCGCATTGTACGGCGAACGGGCCGTGCTGCGGCTGCTTGGGGCCAGCAATTCGGCATTCGACTCGCTGTCGAAATTGGGCTTGCCTGCGGAAGTGCTCGAAGAACTTGAAAGGCATCTGGCGGCAACCTCGGGGGCGATTCTCATCGTGGGTCCCGCCGGCAGCGGCAAGACGACAACCGCCTACGCCTGCCTGCGGCAAGTTGTGGCAGAGAGCGGCGGCGGACGCAGCATCGCTTCGCTTGAAGACCCGGTCGAAGTTGCCGTCGAAGGCGTGGCGCAATCGCAGGTCAACCTGGCCGCCGAATTCGACATGGCCACGGGGCTGCGCAGCCTGTTGCGATTGGATCCGGAGGTGATCCTCATCGGCGAGATGCGAGATCGGGCCACCGCGGAAATCGCGCTGCAAGCGGCGCTCACCGGCCAGCTCGTGGTGACCACGTTTCACGCGGGCAATTGCGGCGATGCGATCAAGCGACTCGTCGAGATCGGCATCCCGTCGTACGCGGTTCGCAACGCGGTGCGGCTCGTGGTGGCACAGCGGCTGGTGCGGCGACTGTGCAATTGCGCGCAGAACGGCGACGTCGAGAAGGACGCGCGTGCGCTGGGTCTTGATGTCGGGCGATGTTGGGTCGCGGGCGGGTGCGAGGCGTGTCGTGCAACCGGGTACCGCGGGCGCGCGTTAGTGGCCGAGTGGCGGACCATCGGCGATATCAGTTCCGCTGAGCCGGTTGCGAATGATGAGCGGCTGTGGGCGAGCGCAGCGGCGCTCATCGAGGCGGGAATTACCAGCCCGCAGGAAGTGATCCGCGTGCTTGGGCTGCGGCGTCGCACGTAGTCGAGTGTCTCCGATCGAAGCTCCGCCGTGGCGAACACTCGGATTCGTGTGAGTTTCGAAGACACTCGCCTACGTGTTATACTCAATCCCGCGGCCAAGGTTGGCTGCGCTCCAGGCGGGCCTTCCGATCGGTACAGAGAGGCAACGGGCATGAACGCTCCGAGGGGCGGTGGCGATTCAGATCTTGGCACGGCTCGACGCAAGGCAGCAGTTGCAGACTTCATCACGCTCAACGAGGAAATCGCTGCGCTGGCCCGCGCGCGGTTGCCGCTCGAAACGCATCTGAGGCGCTTTGGAGCGGATCTGTCAGGAAAAGCGGGCGAATTGGTGGAGCGAATCGGCCGCCGACTCGAATCGGGCGACAGCCTTGCCGCGGCGATGGATCGCGAATGCGCCGAGTTGCCGGCCGCCTACCGGGCGGCGATTCTCGCTGGAGTTCAAAGCGGCCAGCTTGCGGACGCATTGGAGTCGCTCGTCGATACGGCCACGCGTCTCGATCAACTGCGCCGCATCAGCGGCCTTGCGCTGATTTATCCCTTGATGATCGCGGCGGTAACGTGCCAATTACTGGCGTTCGTGATCAGTAGCGTCGTGCCGACATTCGACTGGTTGAACCGGCCGCACTTCGGCCCGCTGCGCCGACTGTCGGATTGGCCCTACACGGTGCCGATTCTGGCCGTCGGCGTGCCTTGTGTGTTGCTCCTTGCTGCACTCGACTGGTGGCGGCGTACCGGTCGTGTGGGCGGAATGGGAACAATGCGCCCGGGCCCTTTCGGATGGCTGCCTGGCATTGCAAACGTACGGCGATGGAGCCAGGCGGCAACCTTTGCCGACCTGTTGGTGTTGCTGGTGGAGCGCGGCCTGCCGCTCGACGATTCGCTGTGCCTGGCGGCCGAGGCCACCGGTAACCGCCGGTTCCGCAACCGGGCCGAGCGAGTGGCCAATGAAATCCGTCAGGGCCGCGCGATCCAAGCACACGGCGCGGAACCGGGTGGCGCGAAAAACTCGGAGTTTCCATTACTGATTCGACTGGCGATGCACCATAGGGGCGATCGGGCTTTGCTGGCCGGCAGCTTGCGGCAAGCATCGTCCATCTACCGCGAACGGGCGATCCGCGCCGCGGAGTGGTATGCCGAATACTTTCCAATTCTCGTGGTGGCGGGAATCGGCGGCACGCTGACGATGGGCTTCACGCTGCTCGTGCTCTGGCCGTACGCAGCCACATTGAACGAATTGGCAGGTTGGAATTGGCGATGAGCGGGCGAGTAAGTACATGGCCGGACCAACTTGGTCCGGATCGACGGAGCACAATAAGCACTCGATGATTGACAAAGGAAACCAATTGCGCGGTGAGGATGTTACGACCCTCGTGCACGCGGTGGGTGCTGCTGCCGGTGGGCGCATACCCCTCGAGGTGACGCTGGCCGCGTTGGGCGAGGAGCGGCAGGACCGTCGTTTGGCCGCGGTCGCGCAACGTCTGGCGGGCGAGTTGTCACAAGGCGTGCCGATCGAGCAGGCGCTTGCCGCCATGGAGCGTCATTTGCCGCAGGAAGTTCGCGGCTTGCTCCGCGCCGGAATCGAATCGGGCGACCTGGCGGGCACCTTCGAGCGCTTTGCCGACCAGCGGCTGGCATCGCAGCGAATGCGTCGAGGAATTCAGGCGGCGGTCGCATACCCTTTAATAATTATTGCCATCCTAGTGCCGCTCGCGCTCTTCATTTCGATGTACGTCATCCCCATGTTCGGTGATATTTATGAAGAGTTTGAGCTCGACTTGCCAATCGCCACAGAGTGGATACTGCAGACGGCCAGGCAAGTGCCTGGGACGATTCTGGGACTGATGATCTTTGTGATCGGCGTTCCGCTCGTTTTGCGAATTGTGGGCGGGCGCTGGATGTTTCACCGCGTGCGATCGGCGGTGCCCTTGTTTGGCCGCATGTGGCTGTGGTCGGGCCAGCGGGATTTCGCGGCCATGCTGGCGTCATTCCTCGATTTGCGTCTGCCGCTACCGGATGCGGTCGGCCATACGGGCGAAGTCATGCGCGATCGCAACGTCGGAGCGGGCTGCCGGCGTGTCCGCGAGCGACTGCAGAGCGGCGAGTCGTTGTTCGCCAGTTTGGCCCAGTCAATCTATTTCGATCGCTCGCTGGTAGCCCTCGTCGGATGGGGCGAACGGCACGGCCT
>DATFGJ010000533.1:0-2850 GCA_035249585.1 Lacipirellulaceae bacterium | reverse complement strand
GTCGATCTCCTCGCCGATCTTTGCCCCGATCACGGCGCCAATCGCCGTGCCAAGAATGATCGCGATCGGGCGTTCCTGGGCATCCGATGTACGCGAGCCGATGACGGCGCCGGTCACCCCACCGAGCACCGCGCCGACCGCCGCCGTATTGCAGCGCCCATCGAGCACGCCGTAATCGCGCTCCCACCTCTTTCCGGTATAGCCGACATAGTTCGGGTCATTCTTCTTGCGCCAGCCGTGCGCAGGCGCCCACGGCGGCGGATCCGCCAGGACCGGGGCCGCGACGAGCAGAGCGATCAGCGCTGCGGGCAGGAAGCGGATGTTGTTCATATTGTTCTCTCCTCTTGGGCGATACGCAGTTTAGCTCGACGACTCGGTGTGCCTCGCCAACTATTCCACTTCTCCGGGAAAACCTGATTGATGCATCGAAGCGTTTAGCGCACCGTCCGACGAAAACCGCGCCTACGCTTTACGCACGAGCAACGAGACGAGCCGCCGAAATCATCGGAGCTGCCTTGCTTGCTTCAAGACCTCGGCGTTTCTCAACAGCAACACTTGAGCTGTGGAGCTCGGCGGAGGAACGCGACGGCCAGGCTAGTCCGCTGCGGCGCAAAAGAAGGACGATGCACGGCGTCACTGGGTTTCTCCTTCCCAACGCACACGCCATGGCTGCCGCGCTTCCCGCGTCGCGGCGCATTGATCTTTCAGCACCGATCGCATGGCGGCGGATTATGAGTGACTGTACGAAGAGGCCAGATTGACGGCTGAGGCTATGTTGCATTACATCGTTGCGGCAAATCTTAAGAGTTTGGCCATCCGTCCGGTATGTCGCTTGCTGCACTCCCGGTGTGCTTGACAAAGACCTGTACGCAGACACGATCGCAAGCCTGCTGGATTACTTTGGCGATCACAAAACCTTAGCCGCCGTCCTCAACGTAAAGGTCGAGGACCTTTGCGACTGGGCAGAGGGAAAATCAAGGCCGCCAGTGGATGTCTTCCTACGCGCCGCGAATATCAAGAGCGAAGTAGGTAAACAGTGAGGCGCAGCCTACTCCGGGTGGTAAGCCCACCGATCCGCGCGTTCCGCGGTATGCAAACCAGTTACTAAACAGTCATTCGCGGCCGGACGCGAGAGGTTCGCTATCAGCAGCTGGCAGGCTTTCTTCCTTCGACTCGCTGGGACGTATAGCCTTGAAGAGAATAATTGCAGTCTTGATGACGAGGCAGTGGGCCACCAGCGCCGTCAAAGCTCCCACCAACGCTGAAACCAACGTCCAGAACCAATCGCCAAAAGGGATCATGGCGAGAGGTGTTCGAAACACTCCTTCCGGCCAAAACAATACTGTTAGCCCTGCAAGCCCAATCACCAGGCAAAGCTGTAACACGTAGTCGATGATGAAATCGAGATCTCTTAAGCGCCGCGTTATGAGTCGTTCCATATAGCTCCTCCCGTCAATATCTAACGCCTTGCGCCAAGACTTATCAATCTTGTGCGTGCTATTGCGTTCGCCCTAACCACCGAACGAAAGTCGACGAATGGACGTTGCTGAGACCAGTGGCGGTTGCCCGTGTGCTGAGCTCTGTCACGGTGGCGCTACATAACAAAACGGCCGACCGCGACTTGATGGCCCACGGGTTGGTGGCCATCCTGCAGGCCGAGGATCCATGAAAAACAAACCACCAGCGCTCGCGATCGCGCGTGCGGCGGCGATGATAGGTGGCCTTGAAGCGCTGGCCGCGCGCATCAAGGTGCCCGAACGGCAGCTCGCCGACTGGCTTCGCGACATCGGAGCGCCGCCCGATATAGTGTTCTTCGACGTCATCGACATCATCATCGAACGGGCCGGAGAGGCTGGCCCCGACCGAGGCGAATACCGGACGGCGGCCTAGTTCAGGCGCTTCGGGGGGGTTACTTTCTCTTTGCACCGCAAGAGCGCGCGGGAAGCACCGCCTATGACCTCACGAGGCGGGTAGCGTCGCCCCAGCACGGGTTTGCACCGACGCCGGCAGCCTACCTCAGGTGCGGTCGGGGCCCATCTGGCCAGTAGCAGCAACCCTTGCACAAAGACCTGCGGCCACTCGCTTGGCCATGGTCGCTCGGACGACCTGCGAGAGCAGATCGTCAAAGAACACTTCAGTGCCACAGCCCTCGCATGCCAGTTTGTCGGAATGTTCATCCGGCCTCGGCCGCAATGGCGCGAACTCCGAGTTGCCGCAACAAAGGCACTCCGCAGGCATGCCGGCGACGTTGATTTGCATGTTTCCCTCTATTGAGCTTGGGTGGCCATAGTGTCTTCGGCTTGGACAGCGCGTCAGATGAGCGTTGTCACGAGTACTTGGTCGAAATGTAACGATTTGCCAACGCGGCTCGCCCACTCGCACTACTTTGCCCGACCGCTGGATGGGGCTTATCTAATCATTCACTCGTGAGAAACGGGCCCTTGTACGCAGTCACGTGTCTGGGCATTGATTCCTGCAACGGCAAACTGGACGTGATGCCGAACCCAGTGCCGTCGATGGCGTGGAAACGACCCTCCGAGAAAACGATTTGCTTGACACGACAGGCGGGCCAAGGTGGCACGACCGTCTTGTCAAAACATCGTGCGGACGTGGTGCCGAATCTTTCAGCTGAAGCGCTGCGCGACTCCAAGGGCTCAGCAGTCGGCTACTTCGTCTATGCGGGCCTGCCGCACGACTACTACAGCCCACGGCAGAGCGCGAGGGCCTGTTGTGAATCTCGCTTTGCTTTTTTTGGGCGGCGTGATTGCCGTATCACGAGCGAATGAATTTCGACAGCGCTTCCGCTTGCACTAACTGCCTATTCTTTACTCTGCGGAAGTTGGGAGTCCG
>DATFGJ010000532.1:0-3174 GCA_035249585.1 Lacipirellulaceae bacterium | reverse complement strand
GAGGCGACAGGACGGGACAGGAATCATTTTAATTGGACCGGCAAGAAGCCAAGAATGGAGATTGATTGACAAATTAGATAAACTGCAAGCCGGCGCGTTTGGTCGTCGAAAGAATCGAGCCGTTCTAATGACCTGACAGTGATTCACAAGCCCGGTAAGTAGATTGCTTAGGAGCGCACTAATGTTGCCACGCGGTTGGGCGGTTCGATGCATCCTGGCTGCGGCGCTTGCCGCCTTGTCATCGTCCTGCGCGCTGGCCGGTGCGCCGTACGCGTACACGCCGTTGGGACTCGACTTCCGGCCGTATCGCATCAGTGCGTCGGGCGAGGTCGTCGGCGCTGCCGAATTCGGCCGCGACCCGGCGCTACTTTGGCGCGACGGCGTGGTCGAGATTTTGGGCCCGGGCGCGGCTCAAGCCATTAACAATTCCGGCCAGATCGTGATCTCGGCGCCCCGCCCCGGGGATGGCCGCAACACGCCGCACTTGTGGCATAATGGCGCCACGACGCCGCTCCCTATTCCGCCCTGGAACAGCGACTTCCGGCACTTCTACGACATGAATTCGTCGGGGCATGTCGTGGGGCAGGCGCTGGACCGCGCATTTCTATGGGCTGGCGATCAGCTGACTTATCTCGACAGTTCGTTTGCGGGCCAATCAAGCTCCGCCTACGCGATTAACGACGCCGGCAAGGTGGTCGGGCTCGTGGGGGCCAATGGCTTTCTCTGGGACGAAGGCGCGGTAACGCTCCTCCCCGATACGGCGATGGACATTAACAACCGCGACCAGATCTTGCTCCTTTCGGCCGTCTGGGAAAGCGGCTCTACAACGCCGCTTCCACTCATTCCGCTCCTGCTTGGGAGTTCGCCGGACATGACCACCTTGCGCGCCGAAGCGATCAATGACCGCGGCCAGGTCGTCGCCAGGCAACGGGAGCT
The DNA here is from genome assembly GCA_035249585.1 of Lacipirellulaceae bacterium. GTDB lineage: Bacteria > Planctomycetota > Planctomycetia > Pirellulales > Lacipirellulaceae > JABDGM01. The sequence goes on along the minus strand of DATFGJ010000532.1, from coordinate 2,238 downwards.
CTATTTCATCGACGTGGAGAGCGGTTACGGGGCCCGCGATCGATCATTGCTGTGGGATCCCGTCCTGGGCTCCCGAGATCTTGCCGGACTCGTCGGCCAGAGCCCGCACGACTGGACGTTTGCCATCGTCACCGACATCAACTCAGCCGGGCAAATCGTCGGCTGGGGAGAGAATGGAGGGTTTTTGCTCACACCAATTCCCGAGCCGCGCGGTGTTGCGCTGATTGCATGCGCCGCGGTCCTGCTGGCGGGCGTTAGCGGTCGAGGCTTTCCGCGCCGTCCAGCCGGCAACCGTTGCGCGAGGAACTTCGGTATTCTTGCCAGCGATGCAAGGGGTATTCGACGGCGGTTTACGAGCTTTGTCACATTGGCAATCGCGTTTCATCTTGGTGCGCTTTACGCGCACGCCATCGAAATAGTTTTCGGAGATAGTGTAGGATTTAACGATTACGCAATTTTCCGCCAAGACGCAGATAATCCCACGTCGCCGGCCGTCCAGATCGCCGGGCCATTAGCGGCACCGATTCTCACGAATGGGTTGGCGTATTCAGAGGGTAAAATCTACGCACGGACGATGACCGGACCGATGAACGCAGCCGTATACGAAGTGAATGTAGACGGTACCGGTTTCATGACGGCCAGCAGCATTCCGACACGAGTTGGATTCGCGTTTCAGCGTGTCGCGTTAACGCTCGACGGCTCGCGAGGCTACTATGTCGACCCGCAGCAAGACAGGATTGTGCGACAGGACCTGGTAGAGTTCGAGCCAATTAATGAGTCAACTGTAGTTGAGACCGATGACTTCCATCCTGGCCTTGGCGATGTTGCGCTGGACGAACGCCACGGCAAGATTTATTGGTTTGGTGTGCTATCCCCGTTCGAAGGCGGAGTCATTCAGCGCGCCAACTTCGACGGCACCGGTCTGGAGACGCTGGTCGATAACAGCGACGGGATCAATCCAGACTACGCGCCGGTCAACTTAGAATTAGATGTTGCCAATGGAACGATGTATTGGTCGAGTGTGGAAGGTGGTATTTGGCGAGCGAATCTCGACGGCACGAACATCGAGCTTGTGATTCCAGACGTCGGGTTTCAAGGCTTTGCGCTCGTCATCGATCCTGTGCCCGAGCCGGCCACGTGGCTGCTTGCGCTTGGCGCCATGGGTGCATTGACGTGCGCTCGGACACGTGGCTCTTAGATTTCCGCGCCTGTCGGCGAGACGGCGCGCATCGCGTTCCTGGTAGCAGCGGTCGCATTTCGTGCGGTTTGGCACGACGAGTGCTTAGTCTATGGCTCAAGGTCTTCCGCCGCGGCGGCACCACGCAAAGCTTGCCGGGCTTATCGGCGTCGCCCGTTGATCGCCGATTTTTAGGTCCTTGGCGGGCTACCGTGGCCGCATCGCGCCCACGTTGGACACCGGGCGAACACTTTTTCTAGTAAAGCTTTTTAATCGCGAAGGAGCACAAAAATGGAGTCTTCACTACATCGACCACTCTGGCTGTTGGCCATGATTGGGGCATTGTTCATCACCGGATGCGAGCCGCAGAAGGAGACGACGATCGAAGATTTGGAGGAGGCTACGGAGGAGGCGTCCGAGCAAAAAGAGGAAGCCAAGGAGGCGGAGCAGGAGCTGCAGCAAACGAAGACCGAATTCGACGAGTCGCAGCAGCGGGACGACTATGTGCAAGCCAAAGAGAAAGAGCTCGTCGAAATCGACATGCAGCTGCAGCAACTCAAGGACAAGTCAAATCAGCTGCAAGGTCCTGAGCAGCAAAACGTGCAAACCAAGATCGACAATGTCGAGGCCAAGCGCGACGCCGCCAAAGAACAACTCGATGAGATCCGAACGGCCGAGCCTGGGAAATGGAAGGACATGCAAGAGACTGTCGACAAAGCGTTCGCCGATTTGAAGCAGGCGAGCTCCGACGCTCAATCGAATCCGACCGAGCCCGCCCAGCCGCAAACGCCGGGCGCAACGCAGACCGATTCGACGTCGACCAACGAAACGGCCCAGCCCCAGGCTGACCGATCCCAAGCCGGCCAACTCCCATCCCAGCAATGACGTTTCAAAACGCCCGCCCTGGCACTTAATTTGCGTGCTGTCGGGACAAACGGCAGTCGCAACTGGAAGTACCCGCGTGCGCCTTTGCGCGTGCGAAAGGCATCCTCAATTTCAAAGCCTGAACGCATTACGTGGTGTTAGGAGACACGAAAAATGAGTAGCACACAGCAACAATT
>DATFGJ010000531.1:0-3131 GCA_035249585.1 Lacipirellulaceae bacterium | reverse complement strand
GGAGGACCAGCAAAACCCGGTGACACGTGCTCAGGAATAGCGTTACAATAATTGCTGACGTGCCGAAGGTGTTGAGGCCTGTCACCATGATAATGAATTCACATCGGCTGCTCTTGAAATAAAAATCGGTAAGCTACCTTTTCTCGATTAATCGGAGTCTCAATCATGGCAACTATCACGGAAACCATTCGGCGTCCGCAAGTCAAACAAACTCAGTGCTTCATTGGGGGGAAGTGGATTCCATCGGCCAGCGGCAAGACGTTTGAAACGATTCATCCGGCCACTGAGGAAGTGATCTGCGAAGTGGCCGAGGGTGATGCCGAAGATGTCGATCTGGCTGTCGACGCGGCGCGCGAGGCGTTCGACACGGGGCCGTGGTCGAAGATGGATGCCCGCGACCGCGGCGCGCTCATGAACAAGCTGGCCGACCTCATCGAGGAAGAAGCCGATGAATTGGCGGCGCTTGAGACGCTGGATAACGGCAAGCCGATCAGCGACGCGCGCGCGGCCGACATTCCGCTCGTGATCGATTGCCTGCGCTACTACGCCGGCTGGGCCGACAAGATTCAAGGCTCGACGATTCCGGTGCGCGGTGACTACTTTACTTACACGCGCCGCGAGCCAGTGGGCGTCGTGGGCCAGATTATCCCGTGGAACTTCCCAGCCCTGATGGTGGCGTGGAAGTGGGGCCCGGCGCTGGCGGCCGGTTGCACGATCGTAATGAAGCCGGCTGAGCAAACGCCGCTCTCCTGCCTGCGGATGGCGCGGCTCGCGCAGAAGGCCGGCATTCCCGATGGCGTCATCAACGTGGTGCCAGGTTACGGCCCGACTGCCGGCGCGGCGATTGTCAAGCACCCGGGTGTCGACAAGGTCGCGTTCACAGGCGAGCTGGCCACGGCGAAGATCATCCAGCGCGAGGCGGCCGACACGATGAAGCGGCTCACGTTCGAGCTGGGCGGCAAGAGCCCGAACGTGATCTTTGCCGACTCGGACCTCGACGCCGCGGTTGAAGGCGCCCACTTCGGCCTCTATTTCAACCAGGGCCAGTGCTGCTGCGCGGGCAGCCGGTTGTTCGTCGAGGAGCGCGTGCACGACGAAGTGATTGACCGCATGAAGGAAAAGAATCAGGATCGCAAAGTGGGCGATCCGTTCGATCCGGAAACGCAGCAAGGCCCGCAAGTCGATGAGGCCCAGTTCGACAAGATCTTGCGGTACATCGAGTACGGCAAGAAAGAGGGCGCGAGCATGCTCACTGGCGGTGGCCGCATCGGCAACAGGGGCTATTTCATCGAGCCGACGCTGTTTGCCGACGTGACGGACAACATGCGGATCGCGCGCGAGGAGATTTTCGGGCCGGTGATGAGCGTGCTGAAGTTCAAGAACGTCGACGAGATCATTCGCCGTGCGAACGACACGAACTTCGGCCTGGCCGCCGCGGTGTGGACGCGCGACGTGGCCAAGGCGCACCGCTTCGCCAAGGGCGTGCGCGCCGGCACGGTTTGGATCAACTGCTACGATGTGTTCGACGCGGCCGCTCCGTTCGGAGGCTTCAAGCAAAGTGGCCTGGGCCGCGAGCTGGGCGAAGCCGGACTGGCGAATTACACCGAGCTTAAGACGGTGACGGTTTCGTTGACGTAATTGATGGTACTTGGGTGCCACTGCTAACTTGTTAGCAGTGTATATATCGCCCAGGCCTTGCGGCCGAAACCTGAAGTATCTACTCCCTGTTTCGTGCTGCAAGGTGACGCAAAGATCCACTGCTGGACGAGCCAGCAGTGGCACCCGACGACGCCTATCGAGGGTCATGATCATGTCGCTACATTACTGCCGCTGGTTTGTCGCCGTGCTCGTTGCTTCGACGATGGTGGGCCGCGGCGTTGCTCAGGAAACGCCTGCGGGCACGGAAAGTTCCGCTGCGGAGGAGGAGAAAACCTATCACGACCTGCGGCGTTCGAAGAACCGCGCGACGAAAAGCGCCGCCGACCGCTACTTCTATCTTGTCAGGGCCCAGGAGTGGACCAGCCTCAACGGCAAGAAAGTCGTCGCCAAGTATGTGGCGCATGACCCGAATCTGAAATGGGTGAAGCTCTCGGCGGTGAAGGGCAGTGGACCCAATCGCGTCACGCGTGAGGTTACCGTGGATGTGGCGAAGCTCAGCAAGGCATGCCAGTCGCGCGTCAAGCAAATCGACACGCTGCAGAAAAAGCTGGATGAGCTGAAGGTCAAGGAAGAAGAAGGGGATAGCGAGCAAGCGAGCGGCGAAGGGCTCGGCGGCTACGGCGCGCCGATGCGCGATGAGCGCGGCGCCGAGCCAGCGCAGACTGACCAACCGCCGTTGCCGGATCCGACCTCCACCGACGGTGACCGCGGCGCGGACGACCGCGGCGTTGGCGGATATGGTCCGCCGTCCTCGAGGCCGGCACCAGCGCCGGCTGCTCAAACACCGCCGGCAGATTCATCCGATCCCGACCCGCTTGGTTTTGGCGAGGTTGCCAACGAGCCGCCGCCCGCGGCGTCAACCGATGAGCGGGGAGGAATCGGCCCGCCCTCGTTCTTCGGCCCGATCGGCAGTGCGCCGCCGGCCGCTCCAGCCGCCGGAGCGGATGCGGAAGGGCGCGTCGAGCGGTCGCAATGGAAAACGAGCTACGCCGCCTTTCTGGCGAACTTCACGGCCACGCCAGTCGAGCAAGGCGAACCGACGATCGACTGGGGCGAGCTCGACGAGCTGCGATCGATGCACGAAGCGGTCGTGCTAAATCCCGATCAGGGCGTCCGCGATCGGTACGGCCGGCCGGCCGCGGCCAGAACTGAGCAGCCACCGATCGAGGTGCGCTGGGAAGCGCCATTCGCTGGCATGGCGAAGGACGCTGCCGAACCGGAAGTTCAATTCGACTTGCCCCCGTTGCCGGAGCCGCTCAAGCTGCGTTTTGTTCTCGATGTGACCGAACTGCCCGAGCAATGGAGCGAGATGCCCCCGAACCAAAAGGTCGCGTTCACCGGCCGGCTCGAAATCAAACAGTCGCACGAAATCATTGTGCGAGTGCGGCTGTCCGAGTAGGCGTGATGCGTTTTCGGTCATCCAGGTCGCGCGCGTTAAGCCCTTGAGTTTCGCCCCACGAAAATTTTTTTCT
>DATFGJ010000530.1:0-3224 GCA_035249585.1 Lacipirellulaceae bacterium | reverse complement strand
CTCTTTTCGCCCCACCTGAGGATAGTTTTGTCCCACCCCCTGGGCGAAACTCAGGCAGTTTCGCCCCACCCTCACGCGCCAACCCTCGACCGCAAAGCGACTTGCGCGGGCGCGCTGGGGCGAAACTCGCCGAGTTTCGCCCCACGAGAAAAAGAAAAAAAATTTTGTGGGGCGAAAACCCCCGCCTGGGGAGCGAGGGGGTCAGTCCCCATTTTGCCGAGCCAAAATGGGGACAGACCCCGTCGGTTTTGTTACGACGCCTTCTTCTGCATCGCGTCGAGGAGAATTTCCCGTAGCTGCCGCATTTTGATGGGCATCTTGGCCACGGGGCGATGCTTTGCGGCCTGAACTTCCTCTTCCCAGTGGAGGTGGTTCTGGTCCAACAGCAGCACGGCCGGGACGTCGCGCGTGACCAGCTCCTGGCCGAAGCGGTTGAACACGTCGACGGCCGCGCGGCCGTTGGTGCCCGTCGTGAAGAGCACCACGTCGGCCGCCCGGTTGTCGTCGTAGAAGCGGGCCAGCACGCGTTCCGGGTCGCTGGACACGAGCACGCGGTAACCATGCCGCTTGAACTGCTCGCGGAGCTTGTCCTGCATCTTGAGGTCGGACTCGACGATCATGAGCTTGCGCGGCTGGCCCTGGCTGTCGTGCCCTTCGGCGCTCGTGAGCTCCTGAGCCGCCACGGGCCCGCCTTCCTGGGCCGTCTTGATCCGCTTGATGGCGATCTTGAGGTCCACCAGCATGTCGCTGGGCGACTGGTAGCGCTTGTCCGGGTCGAACTCCAAGGCCTTGTTGACGATCATCGCCAGCGACAGCGGCAGCTTCGGCGCCAGCTCGAGGATTGGCTTGATGTTTTGAAAATGAGCCTTGCCGGCCTGCTGCGCCCGGTCGCGGCTTTCGGACAGAGCCGGCACGCCGCTGAGCATCTGATAGAAAATGGTTCCGGCGAAAAAGATATCGCTGCGCGGATCATCCATGCGCACACCGGTCGCGCGCTCCAAGCCGGCGTAAAGCACGGTGCGGCGGCTGAATCCCTCGGCGATTTCCGCTTCGCCTTCTTTCAGCCCGGCCAGGCCGAAGTCGACGAGCTTCGGCTCGCCGTCGCTCGAGAGGAGCACGTTCGACATCTTGAGGTCGCGGTGCGTGATGCCCTGCTGGGCGGCATAGTTCAGCCCGGCCATCACGCCGGCCATGATCTCGGCCGCCTCGAGCGGCTTGAACCGCCGCTTGGCGCGGTAGAACTCGCGCAGATTCCGCCCTTCGATGAACTCCATCACGATGTAATGCGTTACGCCGTGCGAATACACCTCCTGGATCTCGACGATGTTGGGATGCTTGAGCGTGCTGCCAATTTCCCCTTCCCGGCGGAACAGCTCGATCACCGGGCGGTTGGTACGACCGGTCTTGGGATCATTTGCGATCGGGTTGCTGTAGCGGCTGCGCAGCACTTTCACCGCGTGCATCTGGCCCGTTTTCCGATGCACGGCGCGAAACACGCGGGCAAATGTTCCGGCGCCCACGCAATACAGCACTTTGTAATCGCCGTAGAAGAAGCCGGTCCGGGTGTCCGGCTTCATCAAGCGCTCGAGCTGATACTGGGTCACCAGCCCGCGACGGACCAGCACTTGTTGAAAAGATCCGAGCGGTACCTGTGTCGAGCCGAGCTCGCCCCATACGGATTGGAGCTGCGCATCGTCGAGCACATTCACATCTTGCGCGCGTTGGGCCAGTTGTTCCGCGGATTTGATCTCGGCCATGGCACGCGATTGGAGGCTATTGGCTTTCGGCTATCGGCCAGGAGACTGGAGCTTGGCCGAAAGCCGCGCTCTGGCAGCCGGCGAAACGATGTGCCGGGTGCCCGAGACAGCCGATGGCCGCTTTTAACTTTCGTGTTCCTGTAGCTTGGCGTGGTAAGCGTCGCGCTCTCGGCGGGTGGCTTCCAAATCGAACATCAAGTATTTCATATCCAGCCGCAGCTGGCTCAATGCGTCCTGCACGAGGGTGAGGATTCGCCGCCGGCGCTTGGTGCTTTCGATGACTCGGTCGAGGGCGGGGACAATTTCGCGAGAGTATTGGTCCGGCAGCGACCGGATGGCCGCGGCAAGCCGCAGAATGTCAGCGGGCAATTCGTCGCTCGTGCCGTTGGAAACTCGAGGGGTATGAGCCATTTGCTGCTTCTCCAGGTGATGGACAGCTGCGGCTAAATGCACACGCTGCGCCAGCACCCGCGGGCGTTCGCGCCAGGACGCGCGTTAACTGATTATAAGGAAACAACTTGCAATGATTCAATCAGATCGCATAGCGGGACCAGGCACCGCGCTTCGATGTTGAGCCCACGCCACAACTGCCCTGGTTCGACGTCCCAAAGGCTGATACAAGCTCAATTTACGACGATCCGCCGCCGCTCCAATACGTTGCCATTTCGCGACATACCTTACGCTAGCCGTGGTGGAGCCGTTCTATTGCCGCGTATGTCTTGCCGATGTCGCAGTCTGTAAGTTGCCGAGCGACCGTTCAAGCGATTTGGCACAGTAGACCGCACGGCGGCCTGCGTTTATGTTCCGCGCCGGTCCGGCCGCGCTTGGCCACTCTCGCCGCCATCGCTTGTTTGGCCGCCACCGCCATTGTTGCAGCTTCGCCCGCGAAAGGCCACGGCCTGGGTGATTCTGGAACGGTTTGGCAGCTCCTCGAGAGCGGCGCAACGGCCAGGATATTGGCGCACGAGCGAATTGCAGGCGGCGCCCGAAATGAAAACGGCTGTGATCGGATCGTCGTATCCGCGCCCTTCGGGCAATCAGCACACGTTGGCTGCACCGTGCAACGAGCGGCCGTGCTGGACGAACTGGAAGTTCGCGTTTGGCTCAAGGCCAGCCTTTCGCACGCCCAGTTAGCCGCCCGGATTGTCATGCCGCGCTCCAAAAACGCCGAAGGCGAACATGCCACGGCGATCGTGCGCGGGCCCACTTACAACCAGCCGGGCCATTGGCAGCAGCTCGTGCTGAAAGATGTACCAAAACTGCTTGCCGCTGAAGTGCGCGCATTGCGCTCGGTGCCGGGTGCGAAGATCGACTCTCGCGAAGCCTTCCTCGATTGCGTCGTGCTTATAATTCCCGGCGACCCGCAGGGCATTGAAGTTGTGACCGATGAGCTTGAAGTAGACGGCGTTGAGATTGCATCGGCTTCCGTTCGGTTGACGAATCACGAAGGGCCGTACGCCAATCAGG
>DATFGJ010000529.1:0-4570 GCA_035249585.1 Lacipirellulaceae bacterium | reverse complement strand
AGGCGGCAGTCGTGTTTTCGCTCGGCATGGGCGAAAACCTCGAATACTCTTCGATCGCGATGAGCGCGACCGACCTGGTCGCCGCCAGCGTCGAAGGCATCGAGGAGCGCTACGGCCAGAAGTATGTGTCGCCCGAGTTGTATTTGGGTACGGAGATCACCGTTGGAGCGCGCGAGGAGCCGGGATTGGGTCTCGTGCGCGGCCTCACGCCGGCGGCGCTTCTGGTCCGGCGTCAGGTCGAATTGGAATCGGGCACGTGGCCGGCGGCGGGCGAAGTGCTCGTCGGCCGGCTCGCGGCAAGCAAACTTGGCGTCGCCAAAGAGGAACTTTCCATCGGCAGCAAGGTCCAACTAGAAGGACGCCAGTGGCGCGTGAGCGGCATTTTCTCGGCGGCCGGCGCGGCGTTCGAATCCGAAGTTTGGTGCCGGCTCGACGAGCTGCAGCAGGCGATGAAGCGACAAGACTTGAGCCTGGTGGCGGTGACGATGGCCCCCGGAGCGGACTTCGCAAACCTGGAGCTGTTTTGCATGGAGCGACTTGACCTCGAGCTGCAGGCAATGCCTGAGGTCGAATACTACGCTTCATTGCAGAAAGACTACGGGCCGGTGCGGATGCTGGCCTGGCTCGTGGTGCTGCTGGTCTCGGGCGCGGGCGTGTTCGCCGGGCTGAATACGATGTACGGCTCGGTCGTGGGTCGCATCCGCGAGCTCGCCAGCTTGCAAACCATCGGATTTGCCCGCCGCGCGATGCTTGTGAGCCTGGTGCAGGAAGGCGTCATGCTGGCAGCGGCGGCCAGCTTGCTGGCGGCGCTGGTGGCGCTGGTGTTCGTCAACGGCGCGGCCGTGCGTTTTACGATGGGCGCGTTCTCGCTGCGGATCGACGAGGTTGCAGTGCTCATCGGTTGCGGCGTGGGTTTGCTGCTGGGCGTCGTCGGCGCGATTCCACCGGCGATTCGCGCGCTGCGGATGCCGATCGTGGACGGCTTGAAAGCGACTTAATCGAATCGAATGAAAACGGCTAACCGTATGAGCTTATTGATCTGATGATGAAAGGAGTGGAACGATGATAACTATCTCAATGCGTGGACTGGTCACGTTAGGTGTCGTATTGGCTCTGCAATTGTTCGGGACGACGATCTCGTCGCCGCTGGCGGCTGCACCGGCGTCCGCCGTCGACAAGAATTACTTGCTCGAAGAAGAGCCAGAGGATGCGGCCGACGTGATTACCACGCGCAAAGATTCCAAGGACCAGCAGGAGATTGTCGTGGTGGGGCGCATCGGCGGCCGCGTCAATCCGTGGGTGAAGGGCATGGCGGCGTTTTCCATCGTGGATCGCACGCTCACGCCGTGCAATGAAATCGAAGGCGATACCTGCAAGACGCCCTGGGACTACTGCTGCGAACCGAACTTGTCGAAAGCGACGCTGCTGGTCATGGTCACCGACAAGAATGGCAAGGTGGTGAAGAAAGATGCCCGCGAGCTCTTAGGCGTCAGGGAGCTGGACACGGTCACGCTGGTGGGCAAGGTAAAACGCGATAAGGCAGGGAATGTTTCCATTTTGGCATCGAAGCTCTACGTTGCGCAGCCCGACAAGGATACCAAGAAGCAATGAGCGCCGAAGTCGATATCAAGCAGCTGGCGATCGTTCGCGAGGCGCGCGAGGCGCCGAAAGTGCGCCGGCGACGGCATGTCGTCAGCCGATATGTGATTCCCGGCGTGCTGCTGACCGGATTCGTGGCGCTGGTGGCATGGGCTGCGCGCGATACCGTCGCGCCGCCGACGCCGGTGTGGGTCGTACCGGTGCTGGCTTCGCAATCGAACGCGCAGCACGAGGGGACGCCATTGTTTCAGGCGGCCGGCTGGATCGAGCCGCGGCCGACGCCAGTTCGCGTGGCGGCGCTCGCGCCGGGCGTGGTCGAGCGATTGCTCGTGGTGGAAGATCAGCCAGTTAAGGCCGGCGAGCCGGTCGCTGAGCTGGTGAAACAAGATGCTGAACTGGCGTACCAGAGCGCAGAGGCCAACTTCAAGCTACGCGAAGCGGAATTAGCCGAGACCCAAGCCGGCTTGCAAGCCGCCACGACGCGCCTCGCGCAGCCCGTGCATTTGCAGGCCGCGCTCGGCGAGGCCGAAGCAGCGCTCGCAGCGACGACGACTGAGCTGAAAAACTTGCCGTTTGAAACGCGGCGAGCCGAAGCGCAGCTGGAATTCGCTGAGGCCGATTACGAGGGCAAGCGCTCCTCCGGCGGGTCCATTGCCGGGCGCGTGATCGTGGAGGCGAAAAGCGCTCGCGATGCGGCCGCCGCGCTCGTGGAGGAACTGAAATTGCGTGCCGAATCGCTTTCCGACGAGCAAGCGGCCCTCATCAAGCGGCGCGATGCGCTGCGAACTCAGCTCGAGCTTCTGGCCGACGAGAAACAAGCCAAGGCGGAGAGCGAGGCGCGGCATCAGGCCGCTGCTGCGCGGCTGGAGCAGGCCCGCGTCGCGCTGGCCGAGGCGAAGCTGCGGCTCGATCGCATGACGATCCGCGCGCCGATGGACGGGCGCGTTTATCAATTGATCGCCTCGCCCGGCACGACGCTCGCGGGCGGCATGGGCCCGGTGCCCAACGCCGACGGCAGCACGGTGGTGACGTTGTACCGGCCCGACATGCTGCAGGTGCGCGTGGATGTGCGCTTCGCGGATATTCCCAAGGTTACGCTGGGCCAGCCGGTGTTCATCAACAACCCCGCGCTTTCGGAGCCGATTTCCGGCAAGGTGCTGTTCGTCAGCTCGGAAGCGAACATCCAGAAGAACACGCTCGAAGTGAAAGTGGGATTGGATTCGCCCAGCCCGATGTTCAAGCCCGAGATGCTCGTGGACGTCACCTACCTCGCGCCCAAAGCGGCTGATGAGGTCGCAGAGGGTTCCGGCGAAACGCGGCTTTATGTGCCGCAGCAGTTGATCCACCAGGGCGAAGATGGGCCGTTCGTTTGGGTTGCAGACCAGTCGGATGGCGTCGCACGCAGAACTTCGATAACCACTGGCGGCGCGGCGGCGGGCGGCCTCGTGGAAATAACCCAGGGACTTACGATCGGCAGCCGCGTAGTTTCTCGCGGAAGCGAATCGCTCTCCGACGGGAAGCGGATTCGCATCGAGAATGAAGATGCAGCAATTGCGGCAAGCAGTGCGGCACCGACGGGTGCGCAGCACGCGATGCGGCGGCTGCCCTCAGGAGAATAATCATGGCGCTCGTCGAATTGCGCAACGTCACCAAGCGGTATCACAAAGGCGGCGAAACAATCACGCCGCTCGACGACATTTCATTGGATGTCGAAGACGGCGAGTTTCTGTCGCTGATGGGCGCAAGCGGCACCGGCAAGTCGACGCTCCTGAATCTGATTGCCGGCATCGATCGGCCCGATGCGGGAAGCATTACGATCGACGGCGCGGATATCACGAAGCTTTCGCGCACGAAGTTGGCCAATTGGCGTGCCCGCAACATCGGTTACATCTTTCAGACGCACAATCTCATCCCTGTTCTGACGGCATTTGAGAATGTGGAGCTGCCGCTGCTGCTATTGCCCATGTCGCGGGCTGAACGGCACAAACGGACTGAAGTCGCCTTGCAAGCCGTGGACCTCTCTGACCGCGCCGAACATTACCCGCGGCAGCTTTCCGGCGGTCAGGAGCAGCGGGTGGGCATCGCCCGGGCGATCGTGACGCACCCCAAGGTTGTCGTGGCCGACGAGCCGACCGGAAATTTAGACGATGACACGTCGGTGCAGATTCTGCGCCTGCTGGAGCGGCTCAACCAAGAATTGGATGTGACGCTGCTCATGGTTTCGCACGATCCTGAAGCGGCGGCGATCGCGGGACGGCAGCTTCGCTTAGAGCATGGGAAATTGTTCGAAAAGCCCGGTCCGGTCCGGCCGGCGGCCGCGTTTCGGGGCGCTTGACGTCGGGTTGTTTAGGGAATCAATGTCGTGTTCAAATTCGCACCTTACTTACTGAAAACCCTGTGGCGACACCGGTCGCGGACGATTCTCACGGTGAGCGGCTCGGCGGTGGCACTGTTTGTGTTCTGTTTCGTCGGCGCGGTGCAGCGCGGAATGAATGACCTCGAGACGCGGCAAGAGTCGAAGCAGTCGCTGGTAATGTTTCAGGCCAATAAATTTTGTCCGGCCACGAGCAACTTGCCGCAGGACTACGAAGAGAAGATCGCCAAGCTGCCGGGCGTTCGCGACGTCGTGCCGATCCAGGTTTACACGAACAACTGTCGCGCGAGTCTCGACGTGATCGTGTTTTATGGCGTGCCGCCGAAGAAACTGCAGACGGCCCGAGATTTTAAGCTCTTGTCCGGCAGCTGGGCTGAGTTTGAACAGAACCAGGACGCGGCGGTGGTGGGCCGTGCCGTCGCCGGTCGCCGCGGCCTCAAGACGGGCGAAAAATTCTCGATTGGCCCGCTGACGGTTCAAATTGCCGGCGTGTATTCGTCGAACGATCCGGCCGAGGAGAATTACATTTACTCGCATCTTGAATTTCTGCAGCGCGGGAAGAATGAAGACCTGGTCGGCACCGTGACGCAGCACGAA
>DATFGJ010000528.1:0-2770 GCA_035249585.1 Lacipirellulaceae bacterium | reverse complement strand
CGTCTTCCGAGTTGATCAGCCGCACGATTTCGGCGGCGGAAAGACCGTCTAAATCTTCGGAAGCCGGATTGCGCGCTTCCGTCGTAAGGTGCTCGAGCATGCCTGTAAAAACTAGAGGAACAGCGAAGACGTGCCCCACGCCTCTCGCGCCGACCTTAGCATTTTATTCAACGGTTAGAATCGGATATAGATGAACTGCGCAAAAGAGATAAGGACCTGCGCTGGCCGAGCTTATCGGGTAATATGTCATTATCTATCCTGAAATAAATCGCGTTACGTCGAGGCCGCTCGTGGGTGCGCGCTTGTTTGCGGTTGCTTCTCGAGCGATTGTCCGACGTAATTTGTTCCTCGCGCAACCCGGCAATTTCACTCACTGAAATTCCCCGGGCCTTCAGGAGCCAAGAGAGGCGTGTACGACTCTCCCGCCCTCTTCGCCGTCGCAATCAGTCCGATTGATATGCTGATTGTTGCCGTCTATTTGGCGGGGACGACCTTGCTGGGAATTTGGCTGGGCCGCGGGCAAGCCGACAATCGTGATTTCTTTCTGGGCAGTCATCAATTGCCCACGTGGGCGCTGTTGGTTTCAATTGTGGCCACCGAAACGAGCACCGTAACCTTCCTCAGCGTGCCCGGCAAAGCGTATGTTGAAGGCGGCAACTTCACGTTTCTGCAAATCGCCTTTGGTTATATCGCGGGCCGGCTGGCCGTCATCGCGTTCTTGTTGCCGGCCTACTTCCGAGGCGAAATGCTCACCGCGTATCAGGTGCTGGAGCAGCGATTCGGCGTCTCCACGCGGCGGCTGGCGTCGCTGGTGTTTCTGGTAACGCGGAATCTGGCCGACGGCCTGCGATTGTTCCTCACGGCATTAGCACTGAACATCGCCCTGGGGCTCGATATGCTGACGTGCATACTGGTCACGACCGCCGCCACTGCGATTTACTCTTGCGCCGGCGGCGTGCGATCGGTAGTGTGGAACGATTGCATTCAGTTTGCCGTCTACATGCTCGGCGCGGTCGTCGCTGCCGGACTACTGCTTTCGCAGCTGCCGGGTGGATGGGATCAGCTGGTGGCGTTCGGCCAGTCGACGGGTCGCTGGCGGCTATTCGACTTGGACCCGTTGCTCACCAAATCGTCGATGACGTTCTGGGCAGGCTGCATTGGCGGCGGGTTTTTGTCGCTCGCCACGCACGGCGCCGATCAACTAATCGTGCAGCGCTACCTGTGCGCCAAGAGTCGCTCCGCAGCAAGCTGGGCGCTAGGCCTCAGCGGGCTGGTGGTGTTTGCACAGTTCGCCTTATTTTTGTTTATTGGCGTCGAGCTGGCCTGCTTCAACCAACAGACCGGGGGAATTGGCGCCAACGTGGGCGGCGACGAGGCATTCATGACCTATGTGGTCAATCATATGGGCGTCGGCCTGAAAGGGCTGGTGCTCGCCGCCGTGTTGGCGGCGGCGATGTCGACACTCGCCAGCTCATTGAACTCCTCGGCCAGCTCCCTGGTGGGCGATTGGTTGTCCCGCATTCTGCCGCCGCTTGATGGCCGCAAGTCGCTCGTTCTTTCGCGCGGGCTGACAATCGCCTTTGCGGCCGTGCAATGCGCCGTTGCGATTTTCGCCTACCGAATGGCGACGAGCGAAGGAGCGGAATTCTTCCACATTGTCGACGCCGTGCTGATCATCGCGGGATTCGCCATCGGTTTGCTGCTGGGATTGTATGCTCTGGGCCTCATCTCGCCGCGAACATCCGAAGCGGTTGCGCTTGCCGCGTTTGCTGCCGGCGCTGGCGTTACGAGTTGGGTTGCTTTCCTGGCACCCTTCCGAATCAACGGCTTTTGGTACACGCTTGTGGGCAGTGGCACCATTGTGGTCGTGGGCCTTGTGCTTA
This sequence comes from Lacipirellulaceae bacterium, assembly GCA_035249585.1. GTDB lineage: Bacteria > Planctomycetota > Planctomycetia > Pirellulales > Lacipirellulaceae > JABDGM01. The sequence continues at coordinate 887 of DATFGJ010000528.1, read as the reverse complement.
CGATGATATTTGATCGACGAGAAATACCCACGCGATCTTGAGAGTCACCAAGTGAATCAATTGCACTTAAACTCAACTGCCTGGATAGTCCTACTCGCTGCATTGTGCTCAGCCGCTGCCGCTGCGCAGCAGATTCCGCGCGTCACCTACAGCGCTGCCGGAATGGACGCGGCAATGGAAGACCGCATCGAGCGATTGGTGGAGAAATCGATCGAGCGCGGCGATATGCCGGGATGCGTCGTTCTCATTGGCCGGCGGGAGGGAATCGTGCTTGAGAAAGCCTACGGCAATCGGGCAGTCGAGCCGGAAATCGTGCCGATGACCACCGACGCGGTGTTCGACATGGCGTCGCTCACCAAGCCCGTGGCCACGGCTACCAGCGTAATGATTCTCATCGAGCGCGGGCAGCTGCGGCTGCAGGACAAGGTAGCGAAATTCTTCCCCGAGTTTGCGACTAAGGGAAAAGAAAACGTTACGATCGAGCAATTGCTCATCCATTCCGCCGGCCTGATTCCGGACAACGCCCTCGAGGATTACGACCAAGGCTGGAAATCGGCGAAGCCGAAGATTTGTGATCTCGAGGCAATTTCGGAACCAGGCGAGCGGTTCAAATACTCAGACGTCGGCTTTATCTTGTTGGGCAAGATCATCGAGGAAGTCAGCGGCAAGCCGGTAAACGAGTTTGCTGAGGAAGAGGTCTTCGAAAAACTCGACATGGACGAAACGGGCTATCTGCCGCCGGACGAGCTTAAGGCTCGCGCTGCACCCACGGAGAAGCGCGACGGCGAGTGGCTCGTGGGCGTCGTGCACGATCCGCGCGCGGCGAAGATGGATTGCGTGGCCGGCCACGCGGGCCTGTTCAGCACGGCCCAGGACATGGCCACGTA
>DATFGJ010000527.1:0-6196 GCA_035249585.1 Lacipirellulaceae bacterium | reverse complement strand
TGGCAGCGGCCTCGGTCAACGCTCGAGGCGAAATGGTTCCGAATTCGTTGCTTATTCACCGTGTTTTCGTCCACGATGGCATGCAAATAGCCCGACATGACGGTGAGCTTCGCGCGACCACCATGCCAGGGCCGCTGAAATCAGCAGCACCCAATTTGCCGGTTCAGGCGCGGTCACATCCGACAATGATCCGGCAACCACAGTTCGGCCGAAGTTCGCGCCCCACGTATCATAGCCCATCTGTGATCCGTCCGTTTCGCGCCACACAACATAGTCGGAGGCGTCCACTACACCGTCGGAGTTGTAATCTCCACGCAGGTACTCCAGGGCCGTTAACCCCGTATATAGGTAGGACCGCGCGGCCGCGGCTTGATCGTTGAGGTGCCATGAACTCAGCGCCGTACTCTGAAATCCACCTCGTCCCCAGAGCCTTCCGTAATGCCCGTTGGGATCGCGCCGGTTTTGATGAAGCCATTCAAGCGCATCCATGGTCTTGGTCAGCCAGAGCGGATTATTGACCACGAGGCTCAGGTTATTGAAAGCGTCCACGAGCTCGAAGGCCCAGAAACCCTCGTCGTTGATGGCGCCAGTTGTGGAATTGAAAAAGCGCGACAGCGATCTGGTGGCGATCCTCTGTGCTTCCTGGAGGTGCGCGACTTGGCCGGTCGAGGCGTAGAATTCCAGGTTAAGTGAGATCGCATCGCCCGCTGCGTTCACTAATGTAAAATCACCGGCGGTGCCGGCTTTAGGACCGGTCAGATAATATTTCTCCAGAAAGAGCCCGTCCGGCTGGCGAGTATGTGTCTGAGCCCACTCGTGCAACCGCGTCGCGTCGCTCAGGTAGCTAGCTTCCTCGGTGGCCTGGTAGAGCATCAGCGCCGCCCGCGCACCCTGCAACGTTGAGATGGTTTCCTTCGTGCTATGCTCAGCCTGATTGAAGTAAATACCACCGCCGCCAGCGAGATCTTCGCCTGACAGCACAAAGTCGTAAGTTTCCCGGGCACGGTCCAGGTAAATCGATTCGCCCGTGATCCGGTACGCTTCCATCAGGGCGACCGCCATATGGGCGTTGTCATCATAGAACAGCGTTGCGCCGACGCTTACGCCTGATCGGTAGCCGCCACCGGCGGCGTTCCAGTACCTCGCCCGGCCCTCATCGGAAAACTGTCTCAGAAGCGGGGTATAATTCGCGGGATCGAGTCGCGTCAGTGCGTTTTGCACGCGGAACTGGGTACTTAGCGGCCATACGTATGCGAACCCGCTGTCGCCGCCAGATCGTTGTCCATTCAGTGACGCCGTTTCAGCAAACAAGCGGCTTCCAGGAACCTGCAGGCTCGATTTGGTCCGGGCATAGCCATCCAATCCCCAGTCAATCATGTCCTGCGGCGTAGCCTGCGCGCGGACACTCGTCGTGCCGATCGTCATCACCGTGGTGACGGCGCAACACAGGAACGCGATGGTTGATTTTGGCAGCATTCGGCACGTATCGCTTAGCAACTTTTCGTGCGACTCAGCGGCGGGCATGGCTAGAATTTGCGTCAATTATAGCAGAGCCGCGAACTTTGTCTCTCGGCCCTGTGTCGCACCTGAAGATTGCCGCGCCGCAATTCGGACCTTTAAGGCGCTATTACTCGCGACGAATTCCTTCGCCGAACACAGTTGCAAGCTGGTGGAGGTCGAGCCGATCCAGAGATCCCAGCGACATCGCTCGTTTATTGCCCGTTAGCGCCGGAGGTTTTTGGTGCGATGCGAGATGCCTTCGCTAAACTGAGCTTGGCCGTGCGCGAATAAAAGACATCGACCTGCTCGTGCATCGTGTACAGCCGGTATCCTCGTCCGTCGGACACGATGATTCCACTCGATTTGTTATCCTCGACAATCGGATTGCCTGGATACTTTTGCCAATGGATAAGATCCGTCGATCGCGCAACGTTCGTATTCCATGTTCTCGGAGTTTTTTCATCGCACGCATGGTAGAAGGCAAAATATGCACCGTCATGCTTAATAATCTGGTCGAGTGCAATGAGCTGTTTGTCGTAATTGGCTGGGCCTGGAACCAATACCGGGTCGTCCTGTACGTTGGTCCAAACTCTTGAAAGTGGGTTTTTCGACGTGGCAAGCCAGACTCCAAGGTCCTGCCGCTCGTAGAATAAGTACCAGACTCCGTTTTCGAGCCAAACGGTCGGAGTGCCACATGGCTGCAGAGCGTCGCGTTTTCCGTCAGCCGTGCGAATTTCAAGCGGACCTTCCCAATTCCAATCGACTCGATTCTTGGAAGTCAGCAATTCGGCATGACCGTGAGCTCCTTCAGCAAACATGTAATAGGTGTCGCCACGTTTAAGCACCATGACATCTTCGACCCAGTGACCGCGACAGAGTGGATTTCTAAGGGAGGGCTTCCAGTGCAAGCCGTCGTCAGAAACGGCATAACCAAGTAGTTTGGTTCCCTGGCGCGTACCATCGTAGCCGGTGTACCACAGATGATATGCACCGTCTTCACGGAGTATCCAACCGCGCTCGCGAATTCTGAGGTCCCAACAACCGGCGCCGCCCGGCGTGAAGACCGGGTTTTGCGGGCCAGGCGCCCAATCGACGAGTTCTGGCGGAAAATCAGCCGCGACTCCGCCGATCACCAGGGGCTGTTCGAGGATTCGCGCGCCGGACCCAACGATCCATGCAGAAACAACCGCCGCGATCAACAGCAGCGACGTTTTCGAATGCAATAAGTATCGACAGCTCGCAGGCATCATTTACCCACCGTGGCGGTATGAATTATCCCGAAGGTCGCCATAAACTGCTGGCGACAATGAATTTATCGGGCACCGCGCAGCGCTGCAATACAGGAGATTCAGTTCATTTGCTGCCCTCAATCGGGGAGCGTAGTTGCTAGCGGCCTGCTGGCTAGAAATCCCGGACACCGCTTGCCAAGTGATAAAACGGGCCGAGGGCGCCACGCCGCAATGCGGAAGCCTACGGGAATACAACAAGCGAGCGCTGCTCCATTTAGGCAAGCCGGAGGAAGCCGAAACGCGAAAGTCCCATCATCCTATTAGCGAGTGCCCTTTCTCAACAGCGCGCCGTTATTGCACCGCGCATCAAAAGCGTTGTAGTCGACCGCGGTAGCTGTTGGCACCTGCCGCGGGCAGATATAGTATCTGCGTGACTACTGATCAACCGGATTCCCTTGGGCCGCAAGCGAGTGAAGCGGGTCGCAATGTCGAGCCTGGCCAACCCCAACCAGTTGCGGTGCCGCAACGTCGGCGGATCCTTCTGCCGATCCTTCTTTTTGCGGCAACGTGCGTGAGCACGTGGTTGGTCGGCGGTTATGCTTTTTCGCTCGCGCTGATGACTACATTATTGGCGCACGAACTCGGGCACTTTTTTCAGGCGCGGAGATATAGTGTCCCGGCCAGTTTCCCCTACTTCATCCCGATGCCGCAATCGCCCATTGGCACCATGGGGGCGGTGATAGTGATGCAGCCCGGACGCGGTGACCGCCGAGCGCTTTTTGACATTGCAGTGGCCGGCCCTTTGGCGGGTCTAATTCCAGCATTATTGTTCTCCATCGTTGGCCTCCAACGCTCGCAAGTCATTCAAATTGCGGAGCAGCCGGTGGGACTCATTCTTGGCGAGCCGCTTTTGTTTCGAATCCTCGCTTACTTCACTATTGGACCTTTGCCCGAAGGTCTGGACATCGCCTTACACCCGGTTGCGTATGCCGGTTGGGTTGGGATCTTCATTACCGCGTTAAACCTTATTCCCATTGGACAATTGGACGGCGGACATATCCTGTACGCCTTGCTTCTTAGGCGGGCCCATCTTGTAGCAGAGGCATTACTTTTGGCAGCGGTGATCGGAGTTGTCGTGTGGGGATTTTGGGGTTGGATGTTGATGATCGTATTATTAATGCTCATGGGGCCTACTCACCCTCCAACTGCAAACGATCACGCATCGCTTGGTATCGGGCGAATCATCTCAGGTTGGGCCAGCTTGTTCTTCGTACTACTGGGCTTCACTCCAATGCCTTTCTCCATATAGCGCGGGGAGGGCTGCGCGTCTTCTGAGCATCATTGACCTTGAGCGCGCTTTAGTTTGTGGCATTCGCAAAGGATCACTGAAAACACTGCCGAATTGAACGCCATTGTCAAATGAAACCCGACGGAGGCCGAGGAAACGCGGCACGCCGGAAGGCTTCAATGCTTGGCGCACCCACTTTGGCGAAACTGCTGGCGACGGATCGTCAAGTGGCACTGTTCCTGTACCTGCAACCATCGTGCTACTGCTGTTGACCGCTGCAGGCGGCTTTCGGAAGCGATGCCAGTTTGTAGCGAGTCCTATAACTCATCGACACGTGAGACAGATCATTTAGCGACCGTCGTCACAGACATTCGTTTTCCAACACGCGGATTCAATGCCGGAAAACGTCGGCACGGAGTTTTCGAGACGGATCTAACCTAAATGGGTCACTGCCTGCGCCATCTAATCAACGTTTGTCGTAGCTATCAGGAACCAACAACGAAAGAGCTTTCAGGGGCGACGTTCGATAAGTGTGCTTGGCCCGAATTGAAGTCCAATATCGAACGCGCCTTGGCCGCATCCTAACAAAACCGATTTTTTTCGCGATTTCTCGCGATCTTAATAATTGGGGCCGCAAACTGTTTGACTCGACGCTCCTGTGGCTATAATGGCTTGTTGAAGCGGGACAGTGGCGTTCGTCGGAGCCGGATCCTGGACTTGGCGGGGGTGTTTCGGCGGGTAAGCCTTCTTTTGATTGACTCGAATCGGTCCGAAGCAGGAAGGTCCTTTGGCTGCTACGATGTTCTTGGGAGCCGCGGCCGCGCTGGCGATTTCCTGGCTGGCCGCATTGATGTTAACGCCCAGTGTCGCGCGCTTGGCGACGCGTGTGGGGGCGGTGGATTACCCCGACGGGCGGCGCAAGAGCCATTCCCGGCCGGTGCCGCGCGCCGGCGGCATCGCGGTTGCGCTGGCGGCAACTTTCGCGATGGCCGTGGTCCTGGCTTTTACGCCGGCGGAAGAAGACCCGTCCTCCTGGCTCGTCCGCGGTTTGATTCCGGCGGTTGGCGTTCTGCTTGTCGTGGGAATCATCGACGACGTATTCTCTCTAACCGGCATCTACAAGCTCATGGGCCAGGTGCTGGCAGTTTCCGTTTTGGTGGCGGCGGGCGCTCAGTTCGATGAGATTTCGCTGTTCGGCGTGGCGCTACCGCTGGGCGATTTTCGAATTCCGTTCACGCTGTTTTTCTGCCTGGGTGCAATCAACGCGTTCAACCTGATCGACGGGGCCGACGGGCTGGCATCGTCGATCGGCGCGATCGTGTGCACGTGCTTGGGAGTGATTACGGCATCCCAAGGCGCTGTGCCGGCGGCGCTGGCCTGCTTTGCGCTGGCTGGCGCGCTCGTTGGTTTCCTGCGGTATAATGCGCCGCCTGCGAAGGTATATTTAGGCGACACCGGCAGCATGCTGATCGGGCTGGTGGTGGCGGCGGTAGCGATTGATTGCTCGATCAAGAGGCATACTGCGTTTGTGTTGTCGGTGCCGATCGCGATTTGCGCGATTCCGATTCTGGATGCATCAGCGGCCCTCGTGCGCCGTGTGACGACCGGCCAAAGCGTGTTCACGCCCGACCGCGGCCACTTGCACCACGCGCTGTTGCTGCGGGGGTGGAGCGTGGGGATGACCGTGGCGTTTATCTCCGGCCTGGCTGCCGTCACTTGCTGCGCGGCGCTGGTGAGTTACTTTACGAGCAACGATGTTTACGCTGTGGCGGTGACGGGCGGCGTGTTTGTCACGCTGGCTGCCTTCCGGATTTTTGGACACACCGAGGCGGCCCTCCTCGCGTCGCATTCGCGATCCTTTGTGCGCGGGCTTGTCCTGCGAGGCGCGGCAGCCGAAGACACAGAGCGGAGCGTTCAACTGCAGGGCAAGCTGAAATGGCAGAAAATCTGGACGGCCCTGCGCGAAGCGGCGCCGCTGTACAACGTGGCCGGCCTGACGCTGCAGGTATGCATTCCGCAGCTTCATGAATCGTTTTACGCCACTTGGAAGCGCAACGACTCTGCGGCCACGGGCGATGACGTGTGGCGAATTACGCTGCCGCTGGCATTCGATGAAAAGCCGATTGGCAAGTTGACGCTTGTCGGCGCGGCCGCAGGCCGCCAGGCGCTCGAAGACATG
>DATFGJ010000526.1:0-3849 GCA_035249585.1 Lacipirellulaceae bacterium | reverse complement strand
TGGCAGCCAGCACGATCGCCGGGAGCGAGAAAATGGCTACGCCGGGCCAGCGCATGGGTACATGGGATTGTGTCGTCTTCATGCGCGGCCTTGGCTTTTTAGGCAACGATCAATCGTGACTCGATTGCGGCTAGCACATCGCCGACCGAGCCGCGGAACACGGTGTCGGCGATTGAGTCGAGCGGCGTCGGGTCGCGGTTGATGATTACGAGGCGCGAGCCGGAGGATTTGGCGACGCGCGGCAGGTCGGCCGCGGGCGTCACAACGAGAGATGAGCCAATGGCCAGCATCAGGTCGGCGCCGCGCGCCCAGCGCGTCGCTTGCATGAGCACATCGGCGGGCAGCATCTGTCCGAAGGAGATCGTGGCGTGCTTGAGGCGGCCACCACATTGCGAGCAATCGGGCACGGCGCCGGTCCTTTGGAATTGGGCCACGAGCGGCTCGATGTCGAAGCGCGCTGCGCAGTCCAAGCAGGCGGCCTGGCGCGCCGTGCCGTGCAGTTCAAGCACCTGCCGACTGCCGGCGAGCTGGTGCAGGCCGTCGATGTTTTGTGTGATGACGCCGCGGATGCGCCCGGCCGTCTCCCAGCGCGCGAGTACGGAGTGGCCTGCGTTGGGTTTTGCAGCGGCAAAGTCGCAATGCATCTCGCATTTTTGGCGCCAGTATTCGTGGCGCGCCGTCGCGCTCGCCAAGAACTCGTCGAAGTACACCGTGCGGTACTTCGACCAAACGCCGCCCGGCGAGCGGAAATCGGGGATCCCGCTCTCGGTGCTGATGCCGGCGCCCGTGAGCACGACGGCGCGCTGCGAAGAGGCAAGCCAGTCGGCGACTTGTTCAATAGCAGGCTCGACATGCGTCATTTGGGACGTTTCACCACAGAGACACAGAGAGCACAGATGAGAATACAAAATGCAAAATGTTCAATGCAAAATGAAAAATGACCACACCTGGTGCTTCATTTTGCATTTCGGATTGAACAGCCTATTTCATTCTCTGTGTTCTCTGTGCCTCTGTGGTTAAAACCAAGTTACGCACCGCTGCTGGGCCACATCGCGGCGAAGATCAGGCCGGTGATCAGGCCATAGGCGATGCCGTCGATCACGTCGCCGATAATGCGGCGGCGGAACCAGATGGCGTTGAGCAGGCCTGACGTTGCGTAAACGAGGATGCCCGCCGTGCCGACGAAGCGGAACACGAACCAGAAATCGGTGTTGGGCTTGGGTGGGATCACCATGCCGGCGAGGTAGGCGATTACCAGACTGATTGCGGTGAACAACAACCAGGTGAGCAGCATGTTGAAGCCCATGTTGATGTCGGGCCGCCAGACGTAGAGTGCACCGTGCGGGCCGGCCTTCATTTTCTCCTTGAAGGCCTCGCTCTTGTATTCTTCGGGCGTGGGGCAGTTGGGAAACATGTACTGGCCGGGCTCGATCGCGCCGCGGCACATCGCCGTGAATTGATCCTCGTTGGGCAGCGTTTTCCAGTCGGCCTTGTGATGGCCGATCACCATCCATGCCAGCCAACTGGCGAAGAACAGCACGACACCGGAGACAAGAATGGGCAGCCAGAGTGAACCGAGACTTGTGGCCATGATGGAAGCTCCTTTGGGAAGTAGCGGAGGATGCAGGATGCGGGATACTGGGTGCAGGGAAAAGGCATTCACGATCGAACCCCTGCGCCCCGCATCCGGCATCCTATACCGTACTCACTTCGTCATACGCAATACGCTATCCCGGTCCATGCCCGTATAGATGTTGGATCGGGGTTTTGTGCCCCCAGGAGATTTGGTCGACAGGCACGTTGAATACGGCGGCGATTTTTTGGCGCTCGGAGGGGCTGGGTGTCCAACGGCCGAGAACAATCGCGAGCGTGCGGCCTTCCTCCAGCCCGCTGCGCTCGGCCAGTTGCGGCACTTCGATTTGATGCTCGCGGCAGAGATCGGCGACAGATTGCGGCATGTGGAGGAGGGGATCGAGGAGCGCGGAGCAAGTAGTAAGAACACAGCGTGCAACGGGTTAGGTCGCGACGTATCGGTCAATTTACCAATGGGTTGCGTCGCGTCATTCTAATCGTTCAGAAAAAGTTTGGCAGCGTTCGTAGAATTGTATAGGATATTAGCGGCGCCTATAATTGCCATTGACGGAATTTAGAGTAGACCAGCCACCAAATCCATTTCTCTTCAACGACGGTCTACGACTCGAATTGTAAACGCGCAATCGAACCCTCTCCCAGATCCTCACGCGGCGCGAGGGTCTGGGAGAGGGTTGGAGTTCTAAAGAAGCGCAGCGGCTTGCCAATGCGAGCCCGGATGGCGGTGTTCTAAACAGATAACGACCGTGAGCGGCTGCACTGGAGCCGCGAGCGGCGCGTTTGGCCGAGGAATCCACTAATGGCGACCACGATTGATCGGACGACCGATATTCCGCTCGTAGCGCCCGTCGTCGAGAAGTTTCAGTACCCGGGCATTCCAACCACCTGCGACGGCGCAGAAGCGGTCGTGTGGGTCGAGACGCGGATCTCGCAGGGGTGTGGGGCGTTTCCAATTACCAGCTCCACGACGATGGGCGGCGGATTCAACCAGGCCGTTGTTAACGGTGTGCCCAACCTGTGGGGCGATCAGCTCGTGTTCGTCGAGCCGGAAAGCGAACACTCTTCGGCCTCGTTCTGCGAAGGATTCGCGGCATCAGGCGGGCGCGTGACAAATTTCACGTCCGGCCAGGGCCTCGTCTTGATGAAGGAGGTGCTGTATACGATCGCCGGCAAGCGGCTACCGGCGGTATTCAACATCGGCGCCCGCGCGCTCACCAGCCAAGGTCTCAACGTGCACGCGGGCCACGACGACATGATGAGCGTGGCCGACTGCGGCTGGGGGATGCTTTTTGCACGCAACGCGCAGGAGGCGGGCGATTTGTGTCTCATCTCGCGGCGGGCGGCCGAGGCTTCGTCGACGCCGTTCTTTAACGTGCAGGATGGCTTTCTTACGACGCACACGGTTGAATCAGTCCGGCTGATCGAGCCGGAGTTCATGAAGGAATACATCGGCCGGCCCGAAGACAAGCTCATGAACCTCATGGACCCGGCCAACCCGATGATGTCGGGCGTCGTGCAGAACCAGGACTCGTACATGAAGGGCAAGATCGCACAGCGCTGGTATTACGACCAGGTGGAGCCGGCCCTGCAAGAAGCGTTCGAGGAGTTCTATCGCAACACGGGCCGGCGGTATGACTTTGTGATGCCGTATCGCTGCGAGGACGCCGAGTACGTGCTCGTCGGCATGGGCTGCTACATGGAGACGGCACAGACGACTGTGGATTGGCTGCGCGACGAGAAGGGCATCAAGGCCGGCTGCCTCAACGTGTACTGCTTCCGGCCGTTCCCGGCCGTGCAGATTGTGGAGGCGCTGAAGCACGCCAAGGCGGTCACCGTGATTGAGCGAATGGACGACCCGCTTTCGACCACGGGCAACCATCTCACGCGCGAACTGAAGGCGGCATTCTGCGACGCCGTGACCGGCCAGAACGGGCAAGAACTTATTGAGCGCGTGCCGAGGATTTATCACGGGGCCGCGGGATTGGGCAGCCGCGATGTGCGGCCGGGCGACATTTACGCCATCTTCGAGAACATGATCGACGATGGCCAGGATTTCTTCAGCGTCGGCATCAAGCATCGCACGGCGCTCACGGTGAAGGACGATCCTGATTTGCGGCCGCCCGGCGCGTTCTCGATGCGCGGCCATTCGATCGGCGGCTTCGGCTCGGTCACTACGAACAAGGTTATCGCCACGATTGGCGGGCAGGTGTTCGGAAAGGACGTACAGGCCTACCCGAAGTACGGCTCGGAGAAGAAGGG
>DATFGJ010000525.1:0-3132 GCA_035249585.1 Lacipirellulaceae bacterium | reverse complement strand
TGCTCAAGTACCAGCGGCGGTTCGTCGACAAATTGCTCGACTATTCGCTGAAGCACGATCACGTGTTGTACTGCATCGACAACGAAACCTCAGGCGAAGAAGCTTGGCCGATTTACTGGACCGAGTACATTCGCGATCGTGCCAAGAAGGACGGCGTCCAGGTTTGCATTACGGAGATGTGGGATGCCTGGAATCTGCGCGACGAGACACATCGACGCACGCTGGATCATCCGGAGCGGTATGATTTCGCCGACGTTTCGCAAAATAATCAAATCAAAGACCAGGAGCATTGGGACAACTTTCAGTACGTCCGCGAGCTAATTGCCGTGAAGCCGCGCCCCATCAATACTGTGAAGACCTACGGCGCAGACGGCAACAAATTCGGGCACACTGATCGCGACGGCATCGAGCGATTCTGGCGGCATATTATCGGTGGGGCGGCGTCTGCCCGCTTTCACCGGCCACCGTCGGGCCTCGGCCTTTCCGAGCCGGCGATCGCTTCCATCAAGTCAGTGCGGAAGCTGGAAAAACTCGTCAAGTTGTGGGAGCTCGAGCCTGCGAACCACATGCTCCGCGACCGAGAACCGGACGAAGCATATCTGGCGGCCGCGCGCGGCCGGGGTCATCTGCTGTACTTCCCGAACGGCGGCTCCGTCTCGCTTGACTTACGCTCGCCGGGAGGAGACCACGCCCTTCGCCGGATCGATATCAGCACAGCTGAATGGGGTCGCCGCGAAACCGGTGAGGGAGGCTTGGGGTTCCTGTCGATCCGCGGCTCGGTGACGATCACCGCCCCGGATGATGGACATTGGCTCGCGGTCATCGTGCCGCGCAGCGTCAGCATCGCCTTCGACGAAGCGAGCGCGAACTAAAGTTCAGCGGATCTCTGATACTAGCCCGAAGCGCCAGCGACGGAAGGAACATCCCTTGCTTGCGCTTCGGGCTGCAATCGAGTAATGCTCGAGCTGCGCCGTCGCGTCAATTCACGTCCCAGCGAGCAATTGAGTCTCCGTCCTTGATGTAGATCGAGTTGCCGACCGCGACCGGATACGCATACGTGCCTTTGTCCGGCTCGTCGGCGCCACCCTCGGCCACGTTGTATCGTGCGACCTCGGTGTATTCTTCGCCGTTGGGCCTGAAGACCACAAGTTGGCCGGCCGGACTAAGGGCGAGCAGCACCGAACCGGCGTCGACGACCGAACCATAGCCGCTGCTGCCGCCTCCACGCCGTCCGCCTCTCCCGCCGCGGCCGCCACCAAATCGTCCGCGGCCCTCGCCAAACTGCCCACGGCCTTCGCCTCGTCGACGGTCGCGTTGAAAACCGCGTCGCTCGTCGCGATCGCGCTGTGGCTGCCCCTCTTGTTGAACGAATTGCGCCAGAGTAACGGGCACGCGATTCGATCTCCTGTTTTCAACGCTTTCTTCGCGCCGCTGCGGTTGTGCCTGGGGCACCAGCGGCACGGACCATGCGGTCTCGCCGCTCTGCGTGTTGACGCAGAACAGCTGGCCGGCACTTGTTAGCCCGAACAAAAGCCGGTCCTTAAGCACTGGCGAGCTGAATTGGAGCGAGTTCTCGTCGTTGCGCCAAACGCGCTCAACGTCAGCCTGCTCGCCCTGGCCGGTGATTTTCAGGCCTGTGAGTCCGCTGCCGGGCCCGGCGACAACCAGCGTGTCGCCAGCGACTATCGGCGTAATCGTGTTGTATCGTCCGCCTTGTTGATATGGAATCTCCCAAACAGTTTTTCCGTCATTAGCACCGACGGCCACAAGATTCTCGTTGGTCACGGCGACAATCACATTCTTGCCGTTGATCGTCATTTGCACGGGCGAGCTGTAGGCGGGAAAGTCTTCCTCCCAGCGCCACTTTTCAGCGCCGGTAGCCAGGTCGTACGCGACGATGCCGCCGTTGTCTTCACCGCCAAGCTGGGCGACGACAACTGAGTCGACGATGATTGGCGAGCTGCCGACATTGAACATCGGCACTTCATTGTCGAATTCGTCCTTACGCCATAGCTGCTTTCCGGATTGTGCGTCGTAACAGCAAAGCGCGCCTTGCACGCCGAGCGTCACGACCTTTCCGTCTGCCACCGCGGGCGAACTTCTTGGGCCCGGATACCGCGAGGCGCCGCCGCGCGGAGATTCGGCCTCGTATTGGTCCTGCCAGATTCGCTCGCCATTTTCGGCATTCAGACAGCGGATCACTTCATTCCCGCCCTCGCGCGTAAAGACGAATACGCGATTGCCGACGACCGCAGGCGTGGCCACACCGTCGCCCACGGTGACTTTCCATTTTTGCGTAAGCTCAGTCGGCCAGTTTTCCGGTGCGTTGAAGCCGCTGGCCCGCGCATCGCGATTGGGTCCCCGCCACTGAGGCCAGTCTTGCCCCGAAGCGGACCCAGCGCCAAGCCACCAAGCGCATGTGCAAATCAAGCCGAACCACAACCAATTGCATTTCATACGACAACCCTCGCTTCAGCGCGAGCGGGCGAAGTCTTCTTCACTTCACTCGCGGACGCCGTCATTGACGGCGCGATGATTGGCCCCGCGCTATCGTCCGTGCCAGACGCGGTTCCCAGCCGAATCCAAAGGTCGCCAGCATCATAGTCCTGGTCCGCGGGGTGGTAAAGCCTTTGTCGAATTTCAGCGAACCCGCGCGGAAACGATTCGCTGCTTTCTTCCCCATGCGCGCGTGCATACAATAAACTGCGCGCTTGCGGGTTTGTGCCGCTTTCCTTCGGTTTTACTAAACGATGGCCGACAAGTCTCTCGCCGGGCATTTTCTCGTCGCCTCGCGCTACCTGCGCGATCCGAACTTTGTCCGTTCGGTCGTGCTCATGATTCACCACACCGACGAGGGGGCGATGGGAGTGGTGATCAACCGGCCCTCGGAGAAAACGGTCCGCGAGGTTTGGGAGATGATCGGCAACGATCCTTGCGATCGGGACGACGTCATCTACATCGGCGGGCCGGTGCCTGGGCCGGTTGTAGCTTTGCATTCGCTCGAGCCGTTCGCCGAGCATGAAGTGTTGCCGGGGTTGTTTGTATCGACTCACCGAGATGCGCTCGACCTGATTGTCCGCAAGAAGGACTCGCCGTTGCGGCTGTTCAGCGGCAACGCCGGCTGGGGCAGCG
>DATFGJ010000524.1:0-6939 GCA_035249585.1 Lacipirellulaceae bacterium | reverse complement strand
TAAGCGGTGAATCTCGCTGTCCTCGGGGTCGCCGGCTGTAATCGGCGCCGTACCGAAGTCGCCCGGCTGGATCAGCGATTGATACGAGTCGAGCCGGTAGTTGCTTTCGGCGGTCTTTGGGCCGTGGCAGGCCTGGCACTTAGCGACAAGGATCGGCGCCACTTCGCGAATAAAGCTGACAGGCTTCGAGCCGCCGTCTTCGGCCCTGGCCAACGAGGACATCAGGGCCACACACAGGAAAACCTTCGGATAATTCGTTTTTGTCATCCTGCGCACAGCATTTTCCCGGTTGGCGAGGGTTACCCGGCCATTATAATACGCGGCGTCACACCACCCTGGGGAGACTTGACGATGTTGACCCTGCTGGGCAAGACGTCCGGCCGTGGCCGGTTCTGCGATGGCGTGTCGCGGCGCGACTTTCTCATCGTGGGCGGCTCGATCGCCGGCGGACTGACGCTTTCATCGCTTTTGCGCGCCGAAGCTCAGCAAGGCACGGGGCAAACTCATAAGTCTCTCATCAACATCTTCCTGCCCGGCGGGCCGCCGCACCAGGACCTGTGGGATCTCAAACCGGAGGCTCCGGCCGAAATCCGCGGCGAGTTCAAGCCGATCGGCACGAATGTGCCCGGCATCCAGGTTTGCGAGCTGCTGCCCAAACTGGCGTCGATGATGGATAAGCTGGCCATTGTGCGAAGCATTATCGATGCTCGCGGTCCACACTATGCCGAACAATGCATGTCGCCGCGGCTGGATCCGAACTCGCCGTCATTGGGCGCTTGGGTATCGCGGCTGGAAGGCCCGGCCCGCGCCGAGATTCCGCCGAACCTGTCACTGTTCTACCGGACAAGTCATGTTCCTTGGGGTGAAACCGGCGGTGGCGGATTTCTTGGCGCCCCGTACGCGCCATACAACCTGGTCCAGAAGTATGATCCGGGGCATAAAGCGGACACGACCGCGGCCCTCGCGCCCGATCCGGGCCACCTGGTTCTGCGCGATGTGACGCTGGAGCGTCTCAAGAGCCGCCGCGGACTATTGAAGTCGCTCGACCGCTGGCAGAATGCGGTCGCCGCTTCGCCGCTGCAGAAGGAGCGCGACCAGTTCATCGATCAGGCCTGGAGCATTTTGGCGTCGCCGAAACTGGTCGAAGCACTCGATGTAACGCGGGAGGACCCCAAGATTATCGAGCGCTATGGCAAGGGCAATCCGGCGTACAACGCGGATTCGGCGCCACGCGTCACGGAGAACCTGCTGGTGGCCCGGCGCTTAGTCGAGGCGGGTGCCCGCGTCGTGTCTCTTAATTTCAGCCGCTGGGACTGGCACGGCGACAACTTCGGCCAAGGCCGCACCGAATTTCCGCTGCTGGACAACGCAGTTTCCGCGCTGGTTCAGGATTTGCACGAGCGCGGCCTCGATAAGCTCGTGACGGTGATTGTGTGGGGCGAGTTCGGCCGCACGCCGGCGATCAACAAGGATGCGGGGCGCGACCACTGGCCGCGCGTGAACTCGGCCCTCTTGGCGTGCGGCGACATGAAGACCGGCCAGGTCATCGGCGCAACCGACAAGCACGCCGGCGAAGTTATCGATCGCCCCGTCACCTTTGGCGACATTCATGCAACACTCCTGCACAACCTCGGAATCGATCCGCATGTTGCCATTCCCGATGCACAGGGACGTCTGCAACGGCCGGTCGACGCCGAAGCCCGCCCCCTTGCCGAATTAGTTGGGTAGTGAATTCTTAAAGATTCATCCCAGCGACAACCTAATCCTATTTGGCTGGTCAACGCTTTAAACCTTCCTCGCGACCTGTTCAGCCTGGTGCAGTTTCAAGATTTGTGCCGCACGATTCGATTGCCGACGCTGGGCACTGTGATCCTTGTGGTCGCCATCTCGGCCACATGGCTCGTCGCCGCGCCTCCGCAGATTTCGACATTCATGCCCTTGGCGGTTCGTCCCGGCGATTCGATCGAATTCACGATTCTCGGCCAAAATCTCCTGGATGCACGCAGCGTATGGACGTCTTTCGTGTCCCGATGCGAGCTACTGCCGGCCGCGGACGAAGCCGCACAGAAAGGTGAAAAACTTGTTTGCCGCGTTACCGTCCCGCGCGACGAGCAGGTCGGCATTGGCGCACTGCGTGTTGTGACTGGCGAGGGCGTTTCCAATCCAGTTCTCGTGATGTTAGACGATCTGCAGTCCGTCGCCGAATCGTCGGACAACCACGCACCCGCGCAGGCGCAAAAAATCAACTGGCCGGCGGCAATTGATGGCCAATGCGACGCGGTTCAAGAAGATTTTTTTCGGTTCCAGGTTGCGGCCGGGCAGCGGGTTTCTTTTGAAGTTGTATCGCAGCGGCTTGGCTCGAAGCTCGACCCGCTGTTGCGGTTGTTGACGGCCAACGAGGCGGAAGTGCTGCATCTCGACGACACCGAGGGGACCGGTGGCGACAGCCGCTTTGTGCACACATTCGAGACGGCCGGAGAATACATTCTCGCGCTCCGCGATGTTCGCTACGCCGGTGGGGGCGAATTTAGATACCGGCTCCGCATTGGCTCATTTCCGCTGATTACGTCCGTGTATCCGGCCGGCGGCACGAGCGGCAGCGTCATGTCGTTTGAACTCGCCGGTCACGATTTGGGCGCCGCGTCGAAGCTTCACGTGGCGATGCCCAATGCGACTGGATCGCCGCGCCTTGAATCGTTCAGTGTTGCAACGGCGGCCGATATGGGCTCCGGCTGGTTTCAAGTGGAAGCGAATCCCGGGAGGGAGTCGCTTGAAACAGAGCCGAACGACAACATCGCCGATGCAACAACGGTCAGTTTCCCCACGGCACTGAACGGACGGCTTGAAAAGCCCGGTGACCGCGACTGCTTCAAATTCCATGCCAAAAAAGGTCAGCGGATGCATTGCCTGGCGATGACGCGCGAGCTGGGCTCGCCGTGCGATTTGCATATGAGCCTGCACAAATCGGACGGCTCGCAGATTGCTGTGGCCCGGCAGGATCGCCGAACCTTGCTAGTCGCCGAGATTCCTGAAGATGGAGAATATGTGCTGCAAGTGGAAGACTTGCTCGTCGGCACAGGCGCGAATCATGTTTACCGCGTTAAGGTCAGCGACGCGTTTGCCGGCTTTTCGTTGCACGCGGAGCAAATGCAGTACACTTCGCCGCAGGCCGGCACGTTTGTCGCAAAGATCCTCGCGCAACGAAATGGTTACAACGGCCCCATCGAATTGGCAGTCGACGGCCTGGGTGAGGGCGTGAAGCTGGAAGGTAATTTGTTTGAAGGCCCCGAAACGTTTTTGAAGATAACGCTGCCGCCGAGCATAGCTCAGGGTGAGATTCGGCATTTTTCGATCGTGGGCCGGGCAAAAATCGGCGACGAAATCGTGACCGTACCGGCAAGCCAGCGCGAGCCGCTGACAGCAATGTTTCCCAATGTGCTGTCGTTTCCGACCCAGCTGGAAAACGCGATCGCCGTCGGCGTCGGACCGCCGTTTCCACCCTTTTTTGACCTGACTCTGGCGAGCAGCGACGTTTACTTTCCGCAGCTCGTCGGCGCTTCGACGTTCGACGTAAACGTCGCCCGCACGAGCGACGCGTTCAAAGACCCGATCGCGCTTGCTATCGAAGGCTTGCCGCAGGGTGTGACGGCGAGCATCGCGCCGGTCGACGATGGATCGAAAGCCTATCGCGTGTCGCTTGCCGGGCCGGCGGACCTGGCCGAAGGCTCGTTCCCCATCCGCATCATAGGGACCGCGAAGTTCCAGGAGCAAACGCAAACCGTGAAGCTCGACAACGTGAGTTTGCACATCACCAAACCGCTGGTCGTATCGCTTTCGATGTTGGGGCCGATCGTAGCCGGCGGCAGCCAGCAAGCCGAAGTGAACGTGCAGCGCTTTGGCGACGATCCGCAACCGGTGCGGCTACAGGTCAGCGACGGCCCCGCCGGCCTTGCCGCGCCGATCTTTGTGGTAATTCCTGCCGAGGCCAGCCAAATAAAGCTACCGTTCACGGCGGCTGCCGACGCGCCAGCCGGCAAATTCGAGAACCTGGTCGCGGTTGCTTCTACCGCCGTGAAAGGACAGAATATCACCGTTCAAAGTAGGCCTGCCGCCATCGAGATCCAGCCGGCGCCGTCGCAGTAGTCTCTTGCGACTTCAGTGGGAAAGAGTTGCCATGAAAACTCTTGCACGTCGAAGTGACATTCGATTGCTTGCAACGCTCGTTTGCGCCTCCGCGTTGCTCCACATAATGCCGGCCAGGGCAGTTGCAGCAAACGACGTCTCGCCTGATCTTTCGGCTCTTGAGCGAATTGAAGTTGAGCCGCAGCAGCTGCGACTTAGCTCGCCGCGCGATGAAGCAATATTTTTGGTGACGGGCATATTTCCCGAAAACCGTGTCGCCGACGTGACTCGTGTTGCAAATGTGACATCAGCTAATTCAGCGGTCGCCGAGTTCCGGGATGGCGCCGTCCGCCCGGCTGGAAATGGCGCATGTGAGCTCACGGTTCAAATCGACAAGCACCAGGTAGTGGTGCCGGTCGTTGTGGACGGCTTTGATCAGCCGGCGCCTGTCTCGTTCCGCAAAGAGACCGTCGCTGCGCTAACGCGGCAGGGGTGCAATGCGGGCGCCTGCCACGGCTCGCCCAGCGGCAAGGGCGGTTTCCAATTGTCGCTGCAGGCATACGACCATGCGCTGGACGAGAACTCGCTCGCGCGCGGCGAAGAAGGACGCCGCACGAACGCCGTTGACCCCGCGCAAAGTTTGTTGCTGCTTAAGCCAACGATGGCCGTCGCCCATCGCGGCGGGCTTCAGTTGCGCACAACCGATTACGCGTACGATGTTTTGCGGCAATGGATCGCCGAAGGCTGCCGCGTCGACGCAGCCGAGGGCGCTCGATGCGTCCGACTGGAGATCCTGCCGGCGACGGGGCGCGTTCTGATGCAGCCGCATTGGCGGCAGCAGCTTGTCGCACGCGCGCATTTCGACGATGGACGGGTCCAAGATGTCACGCGCCTCACCCGGTTCTCATCATCCGATGAGCAGATTGCCTCGGTGGAGGAGGGCGGCGCGGTTGTCGGCCTTCGCCGCGGGCAGGTCGCGGTGATGGCTCGTTATCTCGATCAATTGGTCTCATCGCAGTTCACAATGGTCGAGGAGATCGACGGCTTCCACTGGTCCGATCCGCCGGCGAACAACTATGTCGACGAGCGTGTCTACGAAAAGCTGCGCCAGCTGCAGTACGAACCATCTCCACTGTGCTCCGACACCGATTTCGTGCGCCGCGTCTATCTTGACGTCATCGGCCGGCTTCCCACGATCGACGAGCAGGACGCATTTTTCGCCGACTCATCGCACGACCGCCGTCGTCAATTGATTGACCGGCTGCTGGAGCGGCCCGAGTATGCTCGCTTCTGGGCACTGAAATGGGCCGATCTGCTCCGTTTGCAGAGAAGCGATCTGAAGGAAGCAGGCGTCCACAAATTCTATAATTGGCTCGTCGACAGCTTTGCGAAAAACACACCGCTCAACGAATTTGCCCGCGATCTGCTGACGGCGCAAGGCAGCACGTACGCTCACCCGGCGGCAAACTACTATCGCGCATTCGACGAGCCGACCGAGGCGGCCGAGACAACGGCACAGCTGTTCCTCGGCTCGCGCATCCAATGTGCCAAGTGCCATAACCACCCCTTCGAGAACTGGACACAGGACAATTTTTACGGCCTGAGCGCATTTTTTAGCCGCGTGGGCCGCAAGCCGGGTTTGCGCGTTGAAGAGGAAATCGTCTACGTCAAGCGCGACGGTGAAGTGCGGCAGCCGCGCACGGGACAGCTCATGGAACCGTGGCTGCCTGTTGCAGGCGTTCTGCACGATGCCACGATGGGAGACCGGCGTGCCGCGCTGGCCGATTGGCTCACGAAGCCGGAAAACCCGTTCTTCGCTCGCGTGATGGTGAACCGAATCTGGGCCGAGATTATGGGCCGCGGCATCGTGCACCCCGTGGATGATTTCCGCCAGTCGAATCCGCCTTCAATTCCCGCATTGCTTGATAAACTGGCTGAGGACTTTGCGGCGCAGGGTTACGACCAGAAGCATATCTTGCGCACGATTCTAAATAGTCGCACCTATCAGCTGACGAGTGAGGCCACCGAGCTGAACAAGGACGACACGCGATTCTTCTCGCACGCGCAGATGCGCATGCTCCGGGCGGAGCAATTGCTCGACGCGGTATGCCAGGTGACGGGGATCGAGGAATCATTTGCCGGCCTGCCGCCGGGGACGCGGGCTACCGAAGTTCCCAGTCCGGATTTCGGCAACGAGTTTCTCGACACGTTTGGCCGGCCGGCGCGAACCACGGCCTGCGCCTGCGAACGCGGCACGGATTCGACACTTGCGCAGGTGATTGAGCTTTTCAACGGGTCGCTCGTGCAGCGGAAATTGGCGGACAAGCAAAACCGTTTTCATCGGTTGCTTGCGGAAGGCTGCCGGCCGCAGGAAGTGATTGAGCAGCTCTACCGCTCGGCAGTTTGCCGGAAGCCGACCGATGCGGAAGTTCAAGCGGCGGCCGACCACATCGCAGCCAAGGATAATCCGGCCGACGGCTTGGAGGACGTGTGCTGGGCGCTGGTCAACGGCAACGAGTTCCTGACGCAGCATTAGGCCGCGAGGTGTAGCTGAACTCGCAAGAGTTCGGCGAGACGCAAAGGCATGCTGAATTCTTGCGAATTCAGCTACTTGCCAACTCGTTCGTCTGGTCTGCGATGCCCGTTCGACGTAACTTGCTGAAATCTTTGGCCGTCCTTGCATGCATTCACTTTATTGGACAATCAGTCAGTGGTGCAGAGGAGCCGGTATTGAACGACTCCGCGCAACGCGAAATACAACTAACCGATCATCCCGGCGGCCACATCCTTACGAATATCAACGTCTGGTCGCCCGAC
>DATFGJ010000523.1:0-2859 GCA_035249585.1 Lacipirellulaceae bacterium | reverse complement strand
TTCGTCCCGGCCTTGCTCGACGACCCCGAGAAGCGCGCCAAATTTCAGGACGCGGTCAACTGGGACGACCTCGCCCGCTGGCGCCCCGTCGGCGGCGTGCGCATCGAGGACAACGTGCTAATTACCAATGGCGAGCCGGTCGTGCAAACGCAAGAAATACCGAAATAAACGACTTACCCGGCAGAAACTAACCACAAAGGGCACAAAGGGCACAAAGAGATCGCGCCAAATAATCATCTCACGAGAGGCACCTCCAACAGCACTTTGTGTTCTTCGTGCACTTCGTGGTGAATATGCCGGCGCGGCGGCGGTGCAGCCGCGTTGACCGTAGGTATAAGTCCTGCTACAAAGATACTTCTCTGACATCTGACCCCCCGAAACCTGATACCTCCATCCCCGCATGTCCATCAGCGAACGCAAGAAAGAAATCAAGCGCCGCCGCAAGCGCCGCGAGAAACTCACTCATCTCAAGAAGAAGCTGCCCAAGGCCACCAAAAGCGAGCAAGTCGAGATTGCCCGCAAGGTGCGCGATATGACGCCCGGAGCCGAGGTGATCATCGCGAATTGGAAGTTGGAGGCGGTGGACAGATAGTCGTTAGCTGTTAGTGGATAGTTGTTAGTCGATTGGAACAACTAACGACTATCAACTATCCACGGTCGACTTAACCTACACAACTTCGGCCGATAGTATTTCGTCGCCGCGTGATTTGTCGCCCGCGCGCTTGCGCCCGTCGCCGTTCGCGCCGCCCACGGCTTCGAATGTGAACTGGTCGCCGTCGTAGTCGATGCGAATGGTGCTGCCCTCGGGGAATTCGCCGCGCAGGAGCTCCGTAGCCAGGCGGTTTTGCAGCTCGTTTTGGATCACGCGCTTGAGCGGCCGCGCGCCATTGGCCGGGTCGTAGCCGCGGGCCGCGATCTCGGCGCGTGCCCGCTCGCTAACCTCCAGGCCGTAGCCGCGCTGCTCCAGTAGCTTCACCAGCCGTGCGACCTGGAAGTCGACGATCTTGCGAATCTCCTCGCGCGTGAGCGGGCGGAACACGATGATCTCGTCGACACGGTTGAGGAACTCGGGCAGGAACCGCGCCTTGAGGCCGTCCATCACGGCGTCGCGCATCTCTTCGTAGCGGCCGCCTGAAGCGAAGATCTCCTGGATCGCCTGGCTGCCGACGTTCGAGGTCATCACGATGATCGTGTTCGTGAAGTCCACCGTGTGGCCGTGGCTGTCGGAGAGCCGGCCGTCGTCGAGCACCTGCAGCAGGATGTTGAACACGTCGCGGTGCGCCTTTTCGATTTCATCGAGGAGCACGACGGCATACGGTCGGCGGCGGATGGCTTCGGTCAACACGCCGCCTTCTTCGTAGCCCACGTATCCAGGCGGCGCGCCGATCAACCGGCTCACCGTGTGCTTCTCCATGAATTCGCTCATGTCAATGCGCACCATCGCGTTCTGGTCGTCGAAAAGCACCTCGGCCAGCGCCTTGCACAGTTCGGTTTTGCCGACGCCCGTCGGTCCGCAGAAGATGAACGAGCCGATGGGTCGGTTGGGATCCTGCAGTCCGCTGCGGCTGCGGCGCACGGCGTTGGCGACGGCGACCACGGCGTCGTCTTGATTCACAAGTCGCTGATGCAGCCGCTCTTCAAGAACCAGCAGCTTCGCCTTTTCCTTTTCGAGCATGCGGGACACGGGCACGCCGGTCCAGGCACTAACGACCTCGGCGATTTCGTCCGGGCCGACTTCCTGGCGCAGCAGCCGCCGAGCTGAGGTTTTGCCCCTTCCATCGGTACTTTCGCTGGCTGCTTGCGTGGCTTCGGCTTCCTCAAGGTGCCGCTGAAGTTTCTTGAGTTCGTTGTCGAGCTCGTACAACTTTTGATAGGCCGACTCGTCGACTCTTCCAGTTGCCTGCTGCTCGCGAATCCTGGCCATTTGCTGATCATAGCGCACTTTGGCCTCATCCAGCCGGCGCTGTACTTCGGCCACATCGCCCAGGCCCATTTTTTCGGCTTCCCACTGCTCGCGCAGACTGGCGAGCTTTTGACGCAGCTCCGCCATTTCCTGGCGTATGTCATCCAACCGCTCTTTCGCGTGCTCTTCCGTTTCGCCTTCGAGCTGCCGCGCGGCCAGCTCCAACTGCGTGAGCCGGCGCTGCACTTCATCAATTTCCGTTGGGACGCTTTCCAGCTCCATGGCCAGCCGGCTGGTGGCTTCGTCCATCAGGTCGATGGCCTTGTCGGGAAGGAAACGATCGGTGATGTACCGGTTCGACAGCTCGGCCGCCGCCACGAGCGCCGAATCCTTGATACGCACGCCCTTGTGATGGGCTTCATAGCGCGGCTTCAAACCACGGAGGATGGCAATCGTATCCTCGACGTTCGGCTCGCCGACGTAAACCGGCTGAAAGCGCCGCTCGAGTGCCGGGTCCTTTTCGATGTACTTGCGATACTCATCCAGCGTCGTGGCGCCGATGCAGCGCAGCTCGCCGCGCGCCAGTGCCGGCTTCAACAGGTTCGCTGCGTCGCTGCCGCCTTCAGCCCGACCAGCCCCTACCACCGTGTGCAGCTCGTCGATGAATAGAATGATGTTCGCGGCGTCGATCACTTCCTTGATGAGCGCCTTGAGCCGCTCCTCGAACTCGCCACGAAACTTCGTGCCGGCCACAAGCGCGCCCATATCGAGCGCCACCACACGCCGGTTTTTGAGGCTCTCGGGCACGTCGCCCTGCACAATGCGCGTGGCCAGGCCCTCGACGATGGCCGTCTTGCCCACCCCTGGCTCGCCAATCAGCACGGGGTTGTTCTTTGTGCGGCGTGAAAGCACCTGAATCACGCGGCGAATCTCCTGATCGCGGCCAATCACCGGAT
>DATFGJ010000522.1:0-2128 GCA_035249585.1 Lacipirellulaceae bacterium | reverse complement strand
ACTTTATTTGTAGAGATGCAATTCGAACGCAGTTGGAGGCGGACGAGAAGCAGGCGGTGATCCGGGCGATGGTCACATCGCTGGTGGAAGCAAAAAGGATTAACTCGAAGGATTACGAGAGCATTGTCGAGGCAATTCTGAAGCGCGAGGAGCTGGGCAGCACGGGCATTGGCCGGGGCGTGGCCGTGCCGCATACGAAGCACCCTTCCATCGACAAGCTGATCGGAACGGTAGCGATCAGCAGTCATGGAGTGAACTTTGAAAGCTTGGATGGCGAGAAGGTGCACCTGTTGTTTTTGCTGGTCTCACCGCCGGATCGCCCCGGCGATCACTTGCGGGCATTGGAAAACATCTCGCGGCAGCTTCGCGACGACATGTTTTGCCGGATGCTCAAGCAATGCAAGACGCCCGATGATGTGTGGCAATTGCTGGAGGAGGCGGACAACAATCAGTTTCCGTCTTGAGGGCGCGGCCGGTAAATTCGGGCAGTCCATTTAGCCGCGCCGCTTGATCCTTGGCGGTCGCGAGCGGCGCGGCTAAATGCAGACTCCCCGAGTAACGCGCGCGATTGTAATCCGGAACGCTCAGGGACTGCATGCGCGCCCGGCAGACATGTTTGCGCGGCTGGCCAGGCAGTTCCAGTCGCGCATCGAGCTGGTGCGAGAAGGGCGGCGCGTGGAAGCCAGCAGCATCATGGACCTGTTGACTTTAGGCGCGGCCCAAGGCACGGAATTAATTTTGGAAGCCGAAGGCGTTGACGCTAACGAAGCCGTCGAAGCCCTGGTGAAACTAGTGGAGAGCGGTTTTCCGTTGGAGGAAGCCGGTGAACAGCAGGCGAATTGAATTGTAGCCGGGTGATCCCGGCACGAATTGTAGCCAGGGTCTGTGACCCCGGCCGCCGGCCTCGCAGAGGCCGGCTGCAGCGGGCAGGTTGCAGCAAACGGCCGCAGCCGCTCAGCAAAAACCCGAACATTTTTCAAAACAGTTTTTGTTCCGACGAGTGCTAGATGAAACGGCGTATTCATTCCGGCGATTGTTCTCGCAGCTGATCCTGATGGAAGCGCGCAAGTTTGACAATCGCGGCGGCATGACGTACGCCAGCCGACAAAGCCAACCATCGTTCCGGCCAACTGCTTCAGGAAGAAAGCAACCGGCCAGGAAACCTCCCGGCTGAACCAAGCGCTCCTCGGCATGCGACAAGTCAAAACATGGATCGTCTTCAAGGGATTGCCGTTTCGCCTGGCGTGGCGATCGGCGAAGTGCTCGTGCTGGACAACGAGGGGTTCCGCATCCCCAAGCGGTTTCTTCGTCGCGACGCGGTCGAGGACGAGCTGGAGCGCCTGAACCGGGCTATCGCCGCCGCGACCGCCGAGATGGAGCGCAATCGGGCCAAAGTCTCCGATCATTTCGGCAAGGATCTCGCCGCGATCTTTTCGGCCCATATCCAGATGCTCAACGACCGCAGGCTGCGGGCGACGCTGGAGGAAATGATCCGCCAGCGCCATTACTCGCCCGAATACGCGGTGAGCCGCACTCTGCGGCAATATGCCAAGGTGTTTCAATCGCTGGAAGGCGATTATCTATCGGAGCGCGCCAACGACATTTTCGACATCGAAGAAAAGCTGTTGCGGCACTTGTCCGGCCGACGCCGCGAAGAGCTGGGCCAGATCAACTCCGAGGTGCTGGTGCTGGCGCACAACCTCACGCCCAGCGAGACCGCGAATCTCAATCCCAAGTACGTGCGCGGCTTCGTCACGGAAATCGGCGGGCCGGGAAGCCACACGGCGATTGTCGCCGAGGCGCTCGGCATTCCCGCCGTGGTCGGCATCGGACCGTTCCTGGCCGATGTTTCCGGTGGCGAATACGCGATCATCGACGGCTTCCTGGGCCTGGTGATTCTGCACCCGGACGAGGAGACGCTAGCCCGCTACCGGCACGAAGTAGTGCAGCACCGGTCGCTGGCGGCCAAGCTCGAGAAGCTCCGCGATCTGCCGGCCGAGACGGCCGACGGCACGCGGATCCAGCTCCTCGGCAACATCGAGTTTCCCTACGAAGTGGAGCAGTGCCAGAAGCGCGGGTCCAACGGCATCGGCTTGTATCGCACGGAATTTTTGTTTCTCGCCAGCGA
>DATFGJ010000521.1:0-7198 GCA_035249585.1 Lacipirellulaceae bacterium | reverse complement strand
AAAAGAAAAAAATTTCACTGGGGCGAAAATCAGGTCTTAACCCGATCCGCGTGAGTCGAGTCGCAGTCGTAGGGTGTGTCGAGTACGCGAGACACACCAGATTCCGGCACAATTGGTGTGTCTCGCCAAGCCTCGACACACCCTACGAAACTTCACTAAACCGCCGCGCGTACATCGCCCACGAGGGCGTCGACATCCGCCTCGGTCGTCGCCCAGGAGCACATGAATCGCGCCGCCGCTCCCTGGCCGATGAACGTGTAGTAACGCCAGCCGCGCGCCGCGAGGTGCTCATGGCAGCTTTTCGGCAGCGATGCGAAGACGGCGTTCACTTCGGTGGGGTAGAGCAAGCTCACGCCGGGCAGCTGCGCGAGGCTGCGCGACAGTCGCTGGGCCATTTGGTTCGCGTGGGCCGCATGACGCAGCCACGCGCCGTCCTTGAGCATGCCCAGCCACGGCGCGGTCAGAAACCGCATTTTTGACGCCAGCTGGCCGGCCTGTTTGCAGCGGTAGGCAAAGTCGGCGGCGAGCTCCTTATTGAAGAAGATCACGGCTTCGCCGATCGGGAGGCCCATCTTCGCGCCGCCCAGGCAGAGTATGTCGACGCCCGCCTTCCATGTGATTTCGCTCGGCGCGAGGCCCAGCGCCGCGATGGCGTTGGCCAGCCGCGCGCCGTCCATGTGGACCTTCATGCCAAAGCCGCGCACCAAGGCGCTCAATTCCCGCAGCTCGTCGACCGAATACAGCGTTCCCAGCTCGGTGGGCTGGGTCACGCTGAGAACGCGCGGCTTGGGGTGGTGGATGTCACAGCGGCGCGTAGCCAGCCGCTCGACCGACTCCGGGCTGAGTTTACCTTGCTGCGATTCGGAGACGAGCACCTTGGCCCCGCCGGAAAAGAACTCCGGCCCGCCGCATTCGTCCGTCTCCAGATGGGCCACGTCGCAGCAGATCACGCTGTGATACGGCTGGCAGCAGGTCGATACGGCGAGCGAATTGGCGGCCGTGCCGTTAAACACAAAGAACACTTCGCAGTCGCATTCAAAGATCTCGCGCAGCCGGTCGGCCACGAGCGCCGTGTAGTGGTCGTCGCCGTAGGACGCCGCTGCACCGACGTTGGCCTCGATGAGCGTTGCCAGCGCCTCGGGGCAAATTCCGGCCGTGTTGTCGCTGGCGAATTGGTAGCCGGGGGCCGCGGTGCGCGGGTTGTTGTCGCTAGTCATTGCGCCTGCAATCCTACTCCGAGCATTTAACAACAGGAAACCGCGAAGGACGCCACGTGTGCAAAGAAATTGTAAAAGGACCACGACTCTTTACTTGGCGAACTTGGCGTCCTTGGCGGTATTATTCATTCGCTTCACGCGATGATGTCGTGGATTGGTTCCACCGGCTCGACGCCGACGAGTTTCTGATCGAGCCCTCGAAAGAAATACGACAAGCCGTTCGGATCGAGGCCCAATTGTTTCAGAATCGTGGCGTGCAGTCGCTTCACATGAAATGGCTTGTCGGCGGCGGCGGAACCCAGTTCGTCGGTGCTCCCGACGCTGATGCCGCCCTTAATGCCGCCGCCGGCGACCCACATCGTGAAACCGTAGGAATTGTGGTCGCGGCCCGTTCCGACCGCGTATTCGGCGGTCGGTTGCCGGCCGAACTCGCCGCCCCACACCACGAGCGTTTCATCCAGCAGGCCGCGCTGCTTCAGATCTTTCAAGAGGCCGGCGATCGGCTGATCGGTCGCGCCGGCATGCAGCGTGTGGTTTTCAACGAGGTCGCCGTGAGCATCCCAATTGTCGTCGTTGTGAGCTCCGCCAGAGTAAACTTGAATGAAGCGCACGCCGCGCTCGACGAGCCGCCGCGCAAGAAGGCAGCGCGTGCCGAAATCACGCGTGGCCTCCCTGTCTATTCCGTACAGGTCGCGCGTCGCCTGTGTTTCCTGGCTCAAGTCGACCGCCTCGGGCGCGTGCTCTTGCATCTTGAACGCCAGCTCATAGGAGTTGATGCGGGCGGCCAGCTCGCTGTTGTCGGAATGCGCCGCGCGATGTCGCTCGTTCATTCGCGCGAGGGTATCGAGCACCTCGCGCCGCACTGGGCGCGTCATGCCCTCCGGCAGCGTAAGATCGTGAATCGGCGAGCCTTCGACGTTGAAAACGGTCCCGGCATAGGTCGCGGGCATGTAGCCGCTCGACCAGTTCTTGGCGCCGCTGATGGGGCCTCCCTTGCGGTCGAGCATCACCACAAAGCCGGGCAGGTTCTGGTTCACCGAGCCCAGGCCGTAATTTACCCAGGAACCCAGCGCGGGGCTGCCGCTCAAGATCCGGCCCGAGTTCATCATCAGCATCGCCGAGCCGTGGATAGGCGACTCGGCCGTCATCGAATGCAGGAACGCAATGTCGTCGACGCAGGTAGCCAGATGTGGGAACAGAGTACTCACCCATTTGCCGCACTGGCCGTACTGATGGAATTGCCAACGTGGTTCGACAACGCGTCCTTGGTTCTTATGCCCGCCGCGGCCGAAGGTTTTGACATCGATCGTCTTGCCGTCCATGCCGACCATGGCGGGCTTGTAATCGAACGTGTCGATGTGGCTCGGCCCGCCGTACATGAAGAGGAAGATGACGCTCTTGGCCTTTGCCGGCAGCGGCGCGGGCTTGGGCGCGAGCGGACTGGCTGGCGCGGCGGATGACGCGTAGGCGCGCGGGAAAAAGCCGTCGCCGAACAAAAGCGATGTAAGAGCCGCCGCGCCGAAGCCGCAGCCGGTTTCCCATAAGAACTCGCGGCGAGTGCGACCGCAGAAATTGGAGCGATGCTGTGATGGGTTTTTCATTTCATTGCCCTTGATGCCCGCAATGCCGCGCTGCCGGCAAAGCCAGGAGTGGCACCCAAGCTAATCCAAATAAACGAATTCATTGAGATTCAGTACTGTGAGGCACCACTGCCGCAGCGCTTCGCGCCTTGGCAGCTTATGACGTTTTTCAAGCCGCTCGACCAGAGCGAACCCTTCGTCGATTTCATTATCTTCTGGTGACCGGTTGAGCGCCAGTTCCAGCGCGCGCGCGATTTGCTCGCGAGGTTCGTCGCCCGCTTCGGCAACCGCGCGGTCAACCAGGTGGCCAGCTTGCTCATTGGCGAAATCGCCGTTGAGCATGATTAGCGCCTGTCCTGGCTGCGTCGTGATAAAACGGGCTTCGCAGCTGGTGTCGACATCCGGGAAATCGAAAGCCGTCAGCAGCGGCGGGACCATTGACCGCTTGATGTAGATGTAAACGCTGCGGCGCGACGCTTCCCTGGAAGATGATCGTCCCCAACCGTCTCCAGGCTTCGACTGCGTGGCCAGCACGTCGCGCGACAACTTCGGAAAGAAACTTGGGCCGTACGTTTTCGGGTTCAGCCTGCCCGTGACTACGAGGGTCGCATCGCGAATTTCTTCGGCGCTGAGGCGGCGCATGTCGAACCGCCAGAACAAATCATTCGTTGGGTCCGCGGCAAGCGCTTGCCCGTCGCCGGCCGACGACATCTGGTAGGCGCTCGATGTCATGATCAGCCGATGCAGAGGCTTGAGCTGCCAATCGTGATCGATAAGCCACAGCGCGAGCCAATCGAGCAGCTCGGGATGTGTCGGCGGCGTTCCCAGCTCGCCGAAATTGTTAGCCGATCGAACGATGCCTCGGCCGAAGTGGTACTGCCAAATGCGGTTCACTATCACGCGCGCAGTGAGCATGTTTTTCGGCGAGGCAATCCATTCGGCCAGCACGCGGCGGCGGCCTGCCGAGCGGGCGCCTTCGGGCGCGGGCGAAATCTCAGGCGCCGCTTCGCCAAACAGCGCCGGGAAGTGCGGCTTGACCTCGTCGCCGGGCACGTGCGGATTGCCGCGGACCATGATGTGCGTCGGCGGCGGGTGCGGCTCGCAACGCGCGAGGGCCAGCACCGTTTCCGGCTCGGGTAACCGGCGAATTTCTCGCCGTGCCTCACGCAACCGCTCCAGCGTTTCGCGATACTGCTGCCATTCGGAAGCGTTCAGATAGCGCTGCAGCTTTTCTTCCAGCAGCTCTTCGCGCTCGGGCGTTTCACTGCGGTGCTGGTCTTCCGCGTCCATGCGCTTGATTCCGACCTCCTCCATGGAAATCTTTTGGCGCTCGATCTCGCGCTCGTTTTCGCGCAGTTTACGGCGATGGGCCGCCTCCTCCGGCGAAGACAAATCCCACTGGCTGTTGGTTTCCTGGTCGCCGCGCTCTCCGTACACCGTGACGTCGGCAAAAAACGCCAGCAGTCCATAGTAGTCGGCCTGCGGAATTGGATCGATCTTGTGATCATGGCACCGTGCACACCCGACGGTGAGCCCGAGCATCGCCTGGCTGGTCGTGGAGATGATATCGTCCCATTCATCGTACTTGGCCTGGACCGGGTCGGCCGGCTCGTCATCCCAAATGCCGAGCCGGTAATAGCCGGTAGCGATCATGGTGTCGGCGGTCACGTCTTCGAGTTCGTCGCCGGCGAGCTGCTCGCGCAGAAATTGGTCGTACGGCTTGTCCTCGTTCAGCGAGCGGATGACGTAATCACGGTACTTCCAGGCATTCGGCTTCGGCCCGTCCCGCTCATAGCTGTTTGTTTCGGCATAGCGCACGATGTCGAGCCAATGCCGCGCCCAGTGTTCGCCGTAATGCGGAGAGTCGAGCAACTCATCGATCAGGTTTTCCCAGGCTTTCGAGCTGTCGTCTTGAAGGAATCGATTAAGCTGCTCGTTTGTCGGCGGCAGGCCGAGCAGGTTGAAATAGGCGCGGCGGGCCAGCGTGCGCTTGCTGGCGGGTGCTGCCGGCTGCAGCCCCGCGGCTTCAAGCTTAAGAAGAATGAACGCATCGATCGGGTTTCGCACCCAAGCCGAGCCATTGACGGTGGGCGGATCGTGTGGCTGCGGGGGAACAAACGCCCAATGTTTTTGCCAGCTAGCGCCGCCGGCAATCCAAGCTTTCAATGTCTCGATTTCTTCAGCGGTGAGCGGCTCCTCATCGATTGGCATGCGCACGGCTTCGTCGGTTGATGTGACGCGGGCTATCAACTCGCTTTCATCCGGCCGGCCGGGGACGATGGCCCGCATTCCGGAATCGAGCTCGCCGAGGGCCGATTCAGGCTCGTCCAACCGCAGCCCGGCTTCGTTTGTTTCGGGGCCGTGGCAGGCGAAGCATCGCCGGGCCAGGATCGGCTTCACATCGCCAGTAAACGACACTTCGTTTGCCGCCGCCTCGACCGATGCAAACGGCGCGAGCGCGCAGGCGATCAGCGTAAACCGCGCAATCGCGCGGGCCCAGAGCTCGCCTCGCCGCTTACTCACTCTCATTGCCATCGCGTCAATTCACCCCAGAAATGCGTAACCACATTATAACCCTTGGCAAAGACCGCCAAGCTCTCCGGCAAGGAATTGGAGGAGTTTCGTCAAAGGGCAGGCAGGCGTGTCCGACTTCCGGTTGACTATATCCCCGAGGCCGCCGCGGACAACAACCAAACTTTTGACGTTAAGGGCGGGACCCAAACCATCGATTTCGAAATCACCGGCCCGCCACGGCCGACGTGATCCGGCTCGCCTTCCGTGGCACCGGCGCGCGGCGTATGAAATAGGCCAGCAGCTCAGCGCGCGACGAAACTTCGAAATGCTCGTAGAGCATCGTGACGTAATCGTGCACCGTCCGGGCGCTCAGCCCAAGTGCTGATGCGACCTCTTTTTCGCTTCGACCGTCCAGCAGCAAGGACAATGTTTCGCAAAGCCGCTTCGAAAGGCCGTCGCGGCAAAGGTGTTCCTCGGTGGCTAATCGGACTCCAATCAGCGGAGCGATCTCATCGTGTAACAGTTTGAGCAGCTCCACTTCACGCGGCCCGAAGCGCGGTGCCCCGTGCGGGCGATCAATATTGATCGCTTCCGGCCGGCGCGGCACATCGACAATCCGCATTGACACGACATAGTCATCGCAATCGAGCTGGCGGCGAAAGTCTTGGTACATGGGTGCGGCACGATAGGCGGCCAAATTGGTGACTTGGTCGCGGCGCGCAGTCACCCAGCCCTGGCGGTCCAATTGATCTTTGAGATTCGATAAGCCCGGCATGAGGCACCGAGAGCAGTCGTCGTAGTCACGATTTTCATAGTGGGAGAATGCAGAAGGAACGAGAGCCTGCAGCGCCGGCGGTACGCCCACAACGGAAATCACCGTCGGCCGACCAAAGCTCGTCTCGCTAGCGCCGGCATCGGCAATCATCATTCCGACGTTGCCTTCGAGCAGTTTGCACGCCCCGTTTAGCAGATGTTCGCGCCACGCGCGCGGGTCGTCCCACCGGTCGCATACTTCACGGACCAGTCGGATCACGTTCGAAACGTCCTCAAGCGATATATCCACCGAAAAGTACCTGGCGTCTCGCGGCAGTCGCATGTCGCGCCTCCGCTGTTTAGCGGAATAGCCATGCCGCCACAGCTTTATATCATACCGTGACCGGACCGTGCCTCCCACGGACATTGTCAGAAGGATCGAGACGTGATTGACTACTTTTCCGCTGAGATGCGTCGCAATCCGTTTCCGTTCTATTTCCAGTACCGCGCCGCCTCACCGGTGCATTACCTGGAATCATACGATTTTTGGATGATCTCCGACTATGACGGCGTGAAACGAATTCTTGAGGATCATACCACGTTCAGCTCGTCGGCTGTGTCGCCTGGCTCAACCGGGAAACCCCTCAATTGGCTCATTTTCAAAAACCCGCCACACCATGCCAGGCTGCGAGCGCTCGTGGCGTGCGCATTCACGCCACGCGTGGTCGCCAGTCTCGAGCCGCGCATCCGTCAGATTTCGGGCGAGCTGCTGGATGAGCATCTGGAGCGCGGTGAAATGGATCTCGCCGCCGACTACTCGGTCTCGCTTCCGCTGAAGGTGATCGCTGAGCTGCTCGGCATTCCACCGCGCGATCGGCCTCAGTTCAAGCGTTGGAGCGATGCCATTTTGAACCTCGCGGAGACCGTCATCGGCAGTGAGAAGTCGGAGCTAGCCGCTCAGGAATACGGCCGCACAACTGTCGAAATGGACGATTACCTCAAAGTGGTCTTACGCGACCGTGACCAATCGCCGCAAGACGATCTTTTGTCAAAACTGGCACAAGCGGACGTCGACGGCGAGCGGCTAACCCACGCGGAGATCCTGGGATTCTTTCAACTCCTGCTATTAGCGGG
>DATFGJ010000520.1:0-6024 GCA_035249585.1 Lacipirellulaceae bacterium | reverse complement strand
ATCAAATGGGTATAAAGCAGCATCGCCCCGATCAGTACTCGGATGGCCGAGAGGGTCGACGGGCTCGTCGGCGCGAACCAAAACTCGTCCCACGCTTCCCAGACCTCGGCCACATAGTTGCGCGCAGCTGCAATCATCTCCTGGCTCCTACCCAGCCTCCAGCGACGTCAGGCCAATAGCCCGGCTGACGGGAAGTTTGCGCTGCTGATTCGGGTCCTAAATCGCTGCGGCGCTGTACTACCGGTGGCATTAACTCCCTGTACGTTTGAGGTGTGTCTAGTTTTATGGGCTCATTCGGACGAACGCTGTATGGACTCAGTGGCTCATGTGCCATCCAGCGCACACGCACTGATTCGCCGTCGAATTTGCGTAGCAGCTGCCGCGCATAGGCGACCAGATATTTGCGTTCCCCTTCGCCAGGGCCTTCATCGCGCTGTAATCCAAGTCCGACCTGATCGGCAAGCATGAAATGCCGGTGGTACCAAAGCCGGGGCCACTGCACATCCCAGTCGGGAAACTTGCCTTGCCGCTTTAAGTTGCCCTGCTGGTCGTAAACCTCGTAAAAAATCAGGTGCCCAGGCCCCGGGTCGGGAGCGAAGAACGAGTAGCCATGATTGATGTAAAGCGCGTCGAGGTACCACTGCATGAGCCGCCCTTGCGCGATATCGATGACGAGTCGCGAACTTGGCGGAATGGACATCGGTGCTAAAAACACGGCCGTTAAATGCCAAACAACAAGCAAGCTGAGGAGTATGCGAGCCCACAGCCGAATGCGGCCGGGCCGCCGGCTCTTCGCGCCTTCTTCGCGCTGCGGCGGAGTCGGCCGCGGCTTATTGCCCGGCGGCTGCGGCGTTGCAGGCGGCTTGGCTGGGGCTCCTACCATGGCGGTGCAAGCGGAATGCAAGTGCCGCGAACCGAGCAGCACGAAATGAATGACGAATGACGAAAACCGAATGATTAGCGATAGCCATTCGTCATTCGGGAATTCGTCATTTTGGTCCGCCTCGGCTCGGCGGACCAACTGTGGCGAATACTAGCGTCGCGCTCGGCCTAGTGGCCAGAGCAAATGAAAAACCCTCGCATCGGCGGCCGGCCGATGCGAGGGACTCGTTTTGTGTTCAATCGATCAATCGCCGGCCGTGTGGCTTATCCACCGCTGCCAGCGTCGAGGCATCTACAGAGTCAACTGGGCAAGCTGCTGAGTATCAAAGTCGATTGATAGCTCCTGCGCTTGTCCGCCGGTCAGCCGAAGCGTTCGCTCCTGCCGCAGTGTCTGTCCATCGCGCTCGAGCGAGACGACCACGGTGTAATCATCCCAGACCTGGCCGGAAGCGAGCCGCGTGGTCGTGTACTGTCGCGTCTCTCCGGTTTGCTTCGTGGGAACGCCGGCAAGCGTTACAACGGCGTCGGCCGGTACGTGCAGCGTCAGGCGGGTCTTAGCCGCTTGCTGAACCTGAACAGGCCGGGCCACAATCGTTTCGCGAACTGGTGCGCTGCGCCGGACGATGGGGCCGTAGATTTCGCGTCCACGTACACGGCGAGCATAATAACCACCGTCGGAGTATGCGTATCCACCACCACCGCCCCACGAGCCATGCGAACCGCCGCCACCCCACGAACCATGTGAGCCGCCGCCGTACCCGCCATACGAACCGTGTGATCCACCGTAGTAACCACCGCCGTGGGAGCCGCAGCTACCCCAACCACCTCCGCTGCCCCAACCGCCGCCCCACGAGCCGCCTGATCCGTGCGATCCGCGGCCGAACAATCCGAAAAACGCATTCGAATTCTCAGCCATCATCGACAGCGCGCCAGCGGCTACCAACGCAGCAAACAGACTCTTTTTAAGTGTCATGTGCGATACCCTCCCAATTTCCATGTTCCATGACTGGTTCAGAAAAAAACCCTCCAATGGGTAGCCCGCCCGCGCAGGCTCCCAGATAACATAGCAGCGCGCCGTCATAATTCAAGGAACCTGGGCTAAATCTTACGATTTCGCAATTGGTAAGGTTTGTAACCGACCAGGTAGGCAGAATTGTGGCCACGCGTGCCAGTTCAGCTAGCGTTCTTTGTCCGCCACATGGGTGGAGGCAACGCTGTCGCTGCACTACTGGCAAAGCGCATGCCGTACGCTGCTGTGGCGCTCAACGCACCGCTTTCAGCGTCAGGTCGTCGAGAGAGAACCGGCCCGTAGCGCCCAGGAGGCCGATTCGCAAAATCGCTTCACGGGCGCGCAGCGGCACTCGCAGCGTCTTGCTCTCGTTTCGCCAGTCGAACGTGCCCGAAAACGGATCGGTCGATGCCTCGCCGACGGCCGCCCGCTTCTCGTCATAGAACGTGATGACAACGGCCGGCAGTTGATCCGGGCTTTGGCCCGGTTTAATGTCCTCGCCGCGCACCTCAAGCGACAGTTCCAGCTTGGCGATCTCGCGTCCGTCGATGGCGAAGCCCTGCAGCGCCTGGCAGCCGCGCCCCGGCTCAGAATTCTCGAACGTCACGAAGCGTTCGCCGTGGGGAGCCGTTTGAGGATCGCTCTCCAGCGTGAGTTGTCGCTGGTAGTGCCAACCGGCCGGCTCCTGGTTGCCTTCGTCGTCGCGGTTAACCTGTTCGAAACTGCCGTTGACGATCTTCGGATTCTTTGGGTCCGGCTTGATCTCGCGTTTCTCTTCGGCCTCGCCGGTCATGGGCACGAACAGCGTCGGGCGCAACGCTTCGGACTCGAGCTCGCCGCCCTTCTTTCGCATGAGATACAGCGTCTGCTGATATCGCTCGCCAACAGGTATCACCATGAGGCCGCCGTCTCGGAGCTGATCCACAAGCGGCTGTGGCACTTTCTCGGGAGAACACGTTACGATGATCTTTTCGAATGGGGCCGCCTCGGGCCAGCCGAGGTGACCGTCGCCGGCCCGCGTGTGGACATTTTCATATTCGAGCCGCTTGAGAGCGCGCGTGGCGCGCCGGCTCAGCGGTTCCACGATTTCGATCGTGTACACTTCGCGCACGAGCGGGCTAAGCACGGCCGCCTGGTAACCGCTGCCGGTGCCAATCTCGAGGACCCGGTCGCCCGGCTGCGGATCGATGGCCTCGGTCATCGAAGCCACGATGAACGGCGGCGAAATCGTTTGCCCGTTGCCGATTGGCAGGGCCATATCGTAGTAAGCATATTGGCGCTGACTGGCCGGCACGAACTCGTGCCGCGGTGTATCGCGCATCGCCCGGACAACACGCTCGTTCGTGACGCCGGCCGCGACGATCTCCTTGTCGACCATTTCGCCCGCCAGCCTCCGCCAATCGCGCAACGATTGAGCGCGGGCGGTGTATGGCCCGCAAATCAAGCAGGACGCCAGTATCAACAATAGTTTCGCGATGGCGGAATGAGGCGTCATGTTGCCGGATTCAAATTCATAATCTTGGGATGCACGAGGTCCACATGTAAGTATACAACTTGGACGCCAAAATATGTCGCCATTACAGGGCTTAAGTTCTATGTTGCGATCCTTACCCACGACTGCGCCCTGGGCTATCATATGCTCGCCCTTGGTGGGCAATGCGCTCGCGGGCCGATCGCATCCCTATAATGAAATGAATTTATGGCAAGCTCTCCCGATTCCCTAAATCAGGTTCGATCGCGCCTGCGCGCGGAGATGCCGTCGGCCGACAGGTGGGCTTATCTGGATCACGCGGCGATGTCGCCGCTGCCACGCCCGACCGCACAGGCCGTGCGCTCCTGGCTCGACGAGGCCATCGACTCGGGCAGCCCGATCTGGCCTGAGTGGGTGCGCAAGATGGAAGCCACGCGCTCGACCGCGGCCCAAATGATCGGCGCGCATCCCGATGAGATCGCGCTTGTCCTCAACACAACGGCCGGCATCGGGATGATTGCCGAGGGGATCGACTGGCGGCCCGGCGACAACGTGGTGACACTGGCCGACGAGTTTCCATCAAACGTCTACCCATGGTTCAACCTGGCGAGCCGCGGAGTAGAAACACGCCGCGTGCCAACAGACGTGAGTGGCCGCCTGGATCTCGACCAACTGGCGGAAGCCTGCGACCAGCGCACCCGCGTGATCACTGTGAGCTGGGTCGGCTTCGCGACGGGCTACCGGCATGATGTGGCGCGCATCGCTTCGATTGCTCATGAGCGCGGCGCGCTCTTGTTTCTCGATGCGATCCAAGGTCTCGGCGCTTTCCCTCTAGACGTGAACGAATTGGGAATCGACTTCCTGGCGGCCGATGGCCACAAGTGGATGCTCGGCCCGGAAGGCGCTGGCATCGCGTACATCCGTCGCGAGCATCTCGACCGGTTGCACCCGATCGGCGTCGGCTGGCACAGCGTCGTGCAAACCGATTACTCACATGTGGAGCTGAACCTCAAGCCCACGGCCGCGCGCTACGAAGGCGGATCATCGAACATGGTCGGCCTGCACGCGCTAGGCGCGAGCCTCAAGTTGCTGGTGGATCTTGGCATCGACTCGATCGCAGGGGCCATTCTCGACATCACCGACGAGGCCTGCCAGCGCCTCGCGCAGATCGGGGCAAAAATCGTCTCTGACCGGCGGCCGGACCATCGCGGTGGCCAGCAGCGATCCGGAATAGTCGCATTCGAGTTCCCGGGCCGCGACCCCATGGCCGTCAAACGCCATTGTCTCAAACAGCTGGTCGCCCTCGGTTGCCGCGCCGGCCGATTGCGGATCAGCCCGCACGCGTATAACAATGAAGAGGATCTTGATCGATTGATCGACGCGCTTCGTTCCTTCGCGTAAAAGCTGTTAGCTCTTAGCGATTAGCTGTTAGCCAATCCTTGGCGAGCTAAGCTAAGAGCTAATAGCTAACCGCCAATAGCTTTTTCCCCCATGTCCCGCCGCGCCATTTACACAGGCTCATTCGACCCGATTACGCTCGGGCATCTCAATGTGATCGAGCGCAGCAGCCGGCTCGTTGACGAATTGATCGTCGGCGTGGGAATCAATGTCGAAAAGGAAGCGTTGTTCAACGCGGATGAGCGGGTGGCATTAATTCGCCGCGTGGCCGATCCGCTCGGGAATGTCGTCGTACGACCGTTTTCGGGCCTTGCCGTGCGATTCGTGCGCGAATGCAACGCACGCGTCATCATCCGCGGTGTGCGGTCGCTTTCGGACATGGATCTCGAATTCACGATGACGCTGGCTAACCGCAAGCTCGATCCCGGCATTGAAACCGTGTACTTGATGGCGGATGAAGAATACTCGCACGTATCCAGCTCGCTCATCAAACAGATTACACCGCTGGCCGGCGACGAGGAGCTCGCCCGATTCGTGCCCCGAGCTATCATTCCCGAATTACGCGCGCGAATCCGAGAGCGCGGCGGCCAAACCGGCGGCGTCGCGTCCTAGCCGCTATCGCACCGCTTTGACAAGTCGGCCCACGATCGCAAGTAATCCTACAACGGCCAGCGCGGATTTCAGCGGCTCATACCAGCCCGCGTTTGCAACGTCGTTCCATGCAAGTGGAACACTTGTGGCTTGCGGCACAGTCGCTGTACTCACGACTTGGACCGGCTCGCTCGACGTCGTTGGCGAGTCGCTGGTATTCCTAGCGACCGGAGCAGGCGGCGACCACGGCGAGCTCGGGTAGTTTGCCACGGGCGTCACCCAACCGTTATCGGGCTGCCGAACGTTTGGGGCAGGACGATCCGCCATCGCAATCGGCGCAGCGTCGTCGGACTGACCGATGTCCGGAGCGAGCGTGGCCAGAAAATTGCTCACACGCGGCGCGAAGCTTCCCAGCGTGGTGCCCTGCCCTGCCCCGAATAGCACACCAGCCAGCTCGCCACGGTCGTTGAAAATCGGCCCGCCAGAATCGCCCTGACGCGCTTCTACATCTAGCTCCAGCATCTCCTGTGGATAATCCAACCGAGGCGCGTAGTAGGCCGTACAGCGGCCGGTGGCGACTCGATATTGCCCCTGCCCATACCCGTGGATCGTGAGCAAATCGCCAGGCCGCGGCGCGTGAGAGGCTAGCTTCACCGGCTCAATCGGCGGCCGC
>DATFGJ010000519.1:0-4576 GCA_035249585.1 Lacipirellulaceae bacterium | reverse complement strand
GCGATCCAGCCGCTCACAAAAAGCGCGAGGCCGGTGACGATTTTTCGCACGGTGATCGGCTTGTCGCTGATGGAGGCGACTTCAAAGTTCCACACGAGGCTGGCCTGGTGCCAGGCGCCGAGGGCCAGGTTTTTCGGGGTCAGCGCGAGCACGCTGTCGCCGATTTCCTCGAGCAGTTTCTCGTGCACGCGGCGGCTGGTTTCGATGTTGCCGAGGTTTGTTTCGTGAAGCTTGAGCGTGGCTTCGACCTGGCTGCGCTGCATTCCGATCCAAGGCAACAAGCCCTGCGGATCCTCGGTGAGGGCTTCGGCCCGCTTGGTGAGGCTCGTGATCTTGCTGCGCAGCTCGCGCATGCGCGAAATTTCCGCGCGCAGGTCGAGTGCGAGCTCGTTGAGAACGGTTTGGGTTTCTTTCTGCCAGGTCTTGAGCTCGGCCCAATCGCGCACTTCGGATGATGCGTTATTTGCGGCTTGATTCTGGTTCAAGACCATGTGAAAGCGCCGATGCCAGGCCACGCGCAGCTGCGCGAGCCGCTGCAGGCGCTGCGTGAGCGAATCGATCTCGTCGGAGAGCTTTTCGCGCGCCCGGCGCTGGGCTTCGAGCTTCTCGGTGAGCAGCGTGCGGTCGCCGGCCTCCATCTCCAGCTGCTGCTGGATTTCCTGGAGCTGCATATTCACGCTGTGCAAATTGTTTTGAGCGCGCGAGAGCGATTTGTTGGCCGAGTCCTCCTTTTTCTTGATGTCAGCAACCTGCTCGTCGAAATCGGCTTTCGAAAAGGCAACGAGCGGGCTGACGCGGGCGACCTGATCTTCGCAATGCCGCACGGCAAGGCGCTGCACTTCCTGGGCGAGCTGCTCGCGGGCGACTTCGCGTTTGCGAAGCGTGACGGTTTCAGCGGCCAAGTTTGAGGCTTGGGCGGCGAGCCTGGCCGCGCTTTCCAACTCGGCGGCTTCGGGGCCGGACTTGCCCCTCTCGAACGCATCCTGCGCC
The DNA here is from genome assembly GCA_035249585.1 of Lacipirellulaceae bacterium. GTDB lineage: Bacteria > Planctomycetota > Planctomycetia > Pirellulales > Lacipirellulaceae > JABDGM01. The sequence continues at coordinate 3,586 of DATFGJ010000519.1, read as the reverse complement.
TGGCGGCGTTTGATTTCGCTCTCCTCGCGCGCGGCCTGTGCCTTCTCCATGGCCGCCTTTGCGGCGATGAGCCGGTCGTCGATGAGGCTGGCGCGCGCCTTCTCGGCCGCCAACTCGTCTTTGAGGCGGTCCAACTCCACAAAGGAGTAGCCCTCGGCGGCCTCTGTTTGGGGTGCGCCGGCTGATTTCAATTGCTCCTCGAGTTCGATCTTGCGAACCTCGAGGTCTTTGATTTGCCCACTGACGGCTTGCTGCTGGGCGAGCACGGCGAGGATGGACTGGTAATGAGCGACTTCCTGCGTAGCGGCGGCGTCGGAAGAGCCGCCTGATTCGAGCTTTCGCTGTGCCAGCCGCAAGAGCTCGGCGTTCTGGTCACGCTTGGCGGCTATGGGATCGGCCGGCGCTGCGGCGGGCTCTACTGGTTCGGCAAGCGCCGGGAGAGTAAGTCCCGGCTGCGCGCAAACGGACGATGCGAAGATGAGAATCGCGACAACAAAAACTGAGATGCGGGTTCGCTTTGAAGCGAGCATAACGCCCTCTCTTCCTTGATTGGGTCGCTCGGACTGGCCCGTTTTGCGGCGAAAGAACGCCTACATACGAACACTAAATGTCTCACGCAGAGGCGCTGAGGACGCAGAGGGTGCGGCGGGGTTGTCCTCTGCGTTCTCGGCGTCTCTGCGTGATAATTCCTTATTATTCAATGAGACGTCATATTTGCCGATTTCCGGGGGGCGGTCAACTTGGATGTCGGTGCTAGCTGAATTCGTGCGCGCTTCCGCTACGCTTCACTTGTCGGCTTTCTTCGCCACATCCACCAGAAAGTCGCCGCGGAGGTAGTTGCGGCCGATGAGAAGCGGATACTCCATGTCGGTGCGGTCGTTGAGCGTGACCAGAACCTCCTTCTCGAATTCCTTCCAGCGCAATGTAAGTCGCACCTTGTAGCGGCGATCGAACTCTCCGTGTTTGAACACGGAGGACTTCACGCGCACCGCGCCGGCGATCGTCGCTTCGATCCACTCCGATTTGCCGTTCTCGCCTTTGATGAGGAAGCGCACGGTCTTGCCGATGTTCGCAAGCCGCTTGGGCGACTCGCCCTTGATCTCCATCTGTTCAACATGGAGCGAACAGGATTTGGCGCCGGTGTCGATGCGGGCGGAAAAGGGAATGCCCGTGCTCGCCTCGGTGAAAGTGTCGGTGGCCCCGATGATTTGTTTTGGCGCGGGTGACACGGCGTCTTGTCCCTTGGCAATGGTTTGGCCGGCCAGCGGCATGAGCAGGGTCATCGAAAGGACGCGCAGCCGTGTCTTTGGCCGAGGGGGAATCAACATATCCAAGGAAAATAGCCTGAAAACCATGATGCGCTCCACTCGACCAATCCCAATTACGTCGGCCGCGGCCCAGCGGTTCAAAGGTGTAATTTTACCGGCGACGACGAATTTAAGGGCTTAATTCCCCCGCGTTGCTGACGAGGCGCGGGGGGTAAAAGTTCGCCCTTACTCAGAACTATAATTGAAAACATTCGTCCCAGCAGGAAAAATAGTCGCTCAGCCGACTTTGGAGAGACCGCTGTGAATTCGCGCACCATGAGCCTGGCAGCGATCGTAGCCTTCGTGCTGCTGGGCGGCATCTTAATGGGGCTGCGCTATCGGTCGCTCGAAAAGATTGAAACGGCCCGGCAGGAAAGCTTCTGGCGGCTGACGTACAACGTGCCGTTCGAGGCGACGGCGAACCCCGCGGCCGACGCGACGGAGCAGACGGAAGTCTGGCTGGCCCGGCCGTTTGATACGCGCCATTGCGAGGTGCTTGGCGGCCCTCAGTCGGCGGTAAGTTCGATCCACCAGGAACTGAAGAAGTTCGAGCGTGGCCCTTTTTCGTATACGCGCAATCGTGAAATTCTGATTACGACGTCGCATCCGAAAACGTATGTCGTCACGGCGACGTTCGACCTGCGGCTGAGCCCGGAGGAGGATCCGTCGCGCGAACCTGAACTGGAAGGTTTGACCGGCGATGCACGTTCGTTCTTCTTGCGCAATGAACCAGCGCCGAATGGTTTCATTCCCGTCAATAGTTCACTGGTAAAAGCGGCCATCGATGCGCTGCCTGACGATTTGGTGACCGATGCGGAATTCGTGCAGGCGATCTTTGATCATTGTGCCAATATTGAAACGCCTGCGACCGGAGGCTTCGACACGGTTGATGAAGCGCTAAAGAACATGTCTGGATCCGCGTTGGGCAGAGCGCGGGCGATGGTGGCGATGTGCCGGGCGCTAAAACATCCGGCCCGGCTTGTGACCGGTTTTGAGATCGAGCAACAGGCCAAAGCGGAGCCGCACGTGTGGGTCGAGGTATTTGTCAACCAGCGCTGGGAGCCATACGACCCGCAGTACGGCCACACCCGGTACCTGCCGCCCGATTATCTGCCGGTGCGACGCGGCGGTGACAAGATCGTCGTATCGGAATTCACCAACCCGATCACGCCGGTGTTTTCGATCGTTCGCCAGGCGCCGAGCGAGCGGCTGCTTCGAGCCGACGTGCAGCACCCGATTCGAATCTTGTCGTTGAAACGGCTGCCGTTTCCGATGCACGACGTGCTTTCGATCCTGCTCCTCTTGCCGTTTGGAGCTTTGATCACGGCATTCATGCGAAATGTCGTGGGGCTGCAGACGTTCGGCACGTTCGCGCCGGCGCTGTTGGCAATGAGCTTCATTTATGCCGACCTGACCTCCGGGATCATGATCCTCTTGGTGGTAATCACAATCGGTCTTGTGGGCCGGTCGTTGTTAGAGCGGCTGCGTTTGCTCATGGTTCCGCGCTTGAGCATTATCCTCACGCTGGTGATTCTGTGCGTCGTGTTTGGGTTTTCCATTCTTTACCACTTTTTCCCCCATATTACGGCCGACTCCGTGCTGCTGCCGATGGTCATCCTCACGATTTTGATCGAGCGATTCCATGTCACGGTGGAGGAGGACGGACTGGTTTTTGCAATTCAACTGACTGTGGGCACCGTCGTGGTAGCGATGTTGTGCTACGCCGTCTTGGCGTGGAAAGAGGTAGGCCAATTTGTGCTCACATATCCCGAGGCGCATTTCTTTACCATCGCGGCCTTCATCGCCTTGGGGCGCTACGCCGGCTATCGCATGACGGAGCTGTGGCGGTTCCGCGACCTTGTGGAGTCAACCGAGACAGCGCGATGAAAGCTCGACCACGCCGGCTGTTCGTTTGGCCTCACGAGCTGAGCGAGAGCGGAATCCTGGGCATCAACCACCGCAACCTGGCGTTCATCCAGGAAAGCAACCCCCGCGCGCTCTATCCGCGGGTGGATAACAAAACGATCACCAAGGGCATTTGCCACGAACACGGCATCCCGGTGCCGGAAACCTACGGCGTCATACGGCGCTACGGCGACGTGCGACGTCTGGCGGAAATTCTGGGCGAGCGCAGCGAGTTCGTGGTGAAGCCGGCGAGCGGGGCGGCCGGGCGCGGCATCATCGTGATCGCACGCCGCAAAGGGCCGGATTACGAAACACCCAGCGGCCGCGTGATCACGGCGGGCGACTTGCAGTATCACCTATCAACGATTTTGTCC
>DATFGJ010000518.1:0-4549 GCA_035249585.1 Lacipirellulaceae bacterium | reverse complement strand
ACCCACCCGCGCCGCGCATCAATCACGGTCACGCGCTGCAGCGTGCCCGATGTCGACGGCAGCCACGAGCGCAGCTCTACCGTTCCATCGCCGCGCGGCAGCGGGCCGTCGAAAACGCCCGCCGGATCCAATTCGACTATCCCCAATGCCGCCAGCAACCATCTCGGCTCCACCGGCATGAGCTGCCGGATGTTGCTCGTGGCAAATTGATCGTGTCGGCAGATGTACACGGCCGGCGGCTGGTTGCGGCGGACCCACACCCAAAACAGCTCGTCATTGCTGCCGATGTCGACCTCTTGCCCAAACGACGTTCCGGCCGTGAACCGAAACCGGCCTGGCCGCTCGGCTGCAATATTGCCGCTCAAAAGCGGCAGTTCCATCGTGTCCGGAATCGTGATCGAAGCACCGGTTACGCTAAGCGATTGAATCCGGGCACTGTTTTGATTGACGGCCGCCACGATCTGCTCGCGCGTCGCGGCCTCGACAAGCACCTCGGGCGCGACCGGCCCCGGTGCCGCGAACGGGTTGACCAGCATCGACCGCTGGCACGTTGCGCCCGATGCGCACAGCAGCAGCGTAACTGTCGACAATTGCCATAGCGATCGCGTCAGCTTAGCGCTTGCCACCGTTTGCTCCTCACTCGGCGCCTGCCGCAAGCAGCTCGCTCAACTGCTGCTGGATTTCATCGATCCGCGCTGCATCAGGCATCGCCACCGGCACTTCATACGTCGCGTCGCGCTTTGGGCAATACACACGCATTGTCTCCACAGCCGACATAACCTCGCGTCGACTCGGATGGGCGACCAGTCCGTCGCCCGGCAAATCGAGCCGCAGCACTCGCCGGCGAATCAGCAGCAAAGTTAATACGTATCGGAGGTCCTCTTGGTCGGGCCGATCGGCCATCTGATCGAATAATTCCAGCAGCACCTCATTCGGAGCTAGCTTGACTTTTTTCGCCGTCGGCTCGGGTATCCGCGTTCTCCACCAGCCGAATGCGCTTTCGGGCGGCGCAGTCCACGCTTCCTTGCAATAATCCTTGCGCACCACATCGGCGCCTTGGACCTCCAGCACCGAATAGCAGGTTTCGCCGGGCTCCAATGCGCGATCGGTCGCGGCGCAGCGGCGCGTCGAGCGCTGGACTTCGAAGTCGAGAAGCATGACCCGCGACGAGATACAAATGACATCGAGCGACCTGGCGTCGGCCGCAAAGTTTACTCGCCGTGGCGAGGCCGAAACGATACCGAGGCGTCGAATCCTAGGCAAAGGGCGCTAAGCAAGCAAGAGAAGCCGCGCCAACGCGCTGCCAGTGCCAGCAGCGCTATCGTATTCAGCCCGCCTTGAAAAACCGAGCATCGGTGCCGCCCGGTCCAATCCGCAGCTGCACCGGCTTGGCACACCGCGGACAATTGCCTTCGTACGCGCTTCTATCGCGGTTAATGTAAACGCGCGTGTAAACATCACAACAAACAAAATGCACGCCCACGAAGCGCCGGCCGCCTGATTCTTCCGTCGGCTGACGCGGCACGTCTCCATCCGTCAAATCCAGATGTTCACCAGCCATTGCAGAAAACCACCACAACCTGCGATGTGGAAATTCACCGTCTACGATCGCGGTAAAAACGCAGAGATTGTAGCGGCACCGCCTTTCCGCGGGGACATCAAAAAAATGTTTTTGACGCCGCGAACCTTGACCCGGCACCTTGTGTCGGCTAGATTTGACCAGACGGTGCATTCGCCCGTCGTCTGACAGCAACGCAAAAAACCATGGCATCGAACTTGTTACTAGGCCTGCTTTTGTTGGCGCTCGCCAGGAGCGGGTCTTAGGGTTCGTGCACACATAAAAGACTACGTATTAGAACCCTGAGGCCCACCGGCCTTGGGGTTTTTTTGTTTAATTTGCCTGACCTCCAGCTTTGCATAAATAAGGACCTGTGGGAGGCGTCTCCGACGCCGATTTTGCGCTTCATCGCAAGCTGTTGTAGTTTGCGAACTCGCATCGGGATCGGAGACCCGCCCACAAAGAGTTTTGTGCAAAGCACTGACCTCTAACCTCTAACCTCGCTCACTTCCATGTCCACCTCCGCCCCTGCCCGACAGATCGTGATTTTCGACACAACGCTCCGCGACGGCGAGCAATCGCCCGGCTGCAGCATGAATCTCGAGGAAAAGCTCGAGGTCGCGCAGGCTCTGGTGGATTTGGGCGTCGACGTAATCGAAGCCGGCTTCCCGATCGCCTCGCCGGGCGACTTCGAAGCGGTCCGCGAAATCGCCCGCAATGTGCGCGGCGCAACAATTTGCGGGCTCGCGCGCTGCAACGAAAAAGACATCGACCGGGCGTGGGAGGCCCTGCGAGACGCGCCTGATGCGCGCATCCACGTCTTCCTGGCCACCAGCGCGATCCACCGCGAGTTCAAGCTCCGCATGGACAAGGACGAAATCATCCGGCGCGCCGTCGAGAGCGTGAAGCGCGCCAAGGGTTATTGCGACAACATCGAGTTCTCGCCCGAAGACGCCGCCCGCACCGAGCCCGATTTCCTCTGCCGGGTCGTCGAAGCCGCCATCAACGCCGGCGCCACGACCGTCAACATTCCCGACACGGTCGGCTACGCGACGCCGTCGCACTTCGCCGACGTGATCAGAAACCTGCGCGAGCGCGTGCCGAATATCGACCAGGCCGTGATCAGCGTCCACTGCCACAACGATTTGGGCCTCGCCGTGGCCAACAGCCTGGCTGCCGTTGAAGAGGGCGCCGGCCAGATCGAGTGCACGATCAACGGCATCGGTGAGCGAGCCGGCAATTGCTCGCTGGAAGAAGTCGTCATGGCCATGCGTACCCGCTCCGACTATTACGGCACGAGCACCAGAATCAACACGCCGCGACTCGTTCCCACCAGCCGGCTTGTGTCCAACATCACCGGCATGCACGTGCAGCGGAACAAGGCGATCGTCGGCCGCAACGCATTCGCCCACGAAGCCGGCATCCATCAGGACGGCATGCTCAAGCACCGCACGACCTACGAAATCATGCGGCCGGAAGACGTCGGCTTCGCACACACCGACTTGGTGCTCGGCAAGCACAGCGGCCGGGCCGCGCTCGCCGACCGCGCCAAGGCGCTGGGCTACCACGTCACCGGCGAAATGCTGCTGGAAGTGTTTGACGAATTCAAGCGCCTCGCCGACAAAAAGAAAGAGGTCTACGACGCCGACATCGCCGCGCTCATCGAAAAGCGGATGGCTGTGGCCGGCGACCAGTGGCAGCTCGTCACCTACGAAGTGAACGTGAAGGGCGACGGCGAGCCGACGGTTTCCGTAACGCTCTCGCGCTCCGGCAACCAAGAGAGCAAAACCGTCACCGGCGGCGATGGCCCGCTCGACGCCCTGTTCCGCGCCATCGAAGAGATCACCGGCACCGCGGTCGTCGTTCGCGACTTCCGCGTCCACAGCGTGACGCGCGGCAAAGACGCCCAGGGCGAATCCACGATCGAAGTCGAACACCAAGGCCGCGTCTACCGCGGCCGCGGCGTATCGACCGACACCGTCGAAGCGGCCACGCTGGCATTCGTCAACGCCGTGAACCGAGTAGCCACCGGCGCCGGCCAACCAGCTCCCGGCCAACGGCCCGACATGGTGTGAGATCGGCCCGCCTAACGCCTATGTTCTTGCTTGCGCGCTAAACGCCCGAGAAGCTACAATTAAAGCAAGGACCTTGCCCCATGCTCAGCGACGAACAACTGGCCGCATATCGCGGGATGACGCCCGGCCAGCGCCTTGCTCTGACCTTCGAGATGCTCGATTGGAGCTTTCCGCAACTATTGCGCGGACCGGCCGACGTCGTGGATCGCCGTTTCGAGCTGCTCAATCGCCAGAACGACGAGCGAACGCGCGCCTTACTCGAAGGACTCGCCCGAGCCGAAAAGCCGAATAGCCGCCACACGCCATGAATCCTGTCGAAGGCGTCTTCCACGACTTCGTTAAGCTCTTTGAGCGACTCGATGTTCCTTACGCCGTGATGGGCGGCCTCGCCGTGCGTGCCCACGGAATTCCCCGCCCAACATACGATGTTGACCTGGCCATTCTCGTCGACCGCCAGCAGCTTGCGGCGGTAATCAACGAGATCCGCCAACTCGGCTATGACGTGGCCGAGCAGTACGACAAGGGCTGGGTCGACTCGGTCTCAGGGCTGCCGTTTATCAAGGCCGCCACGTTCATCGAAGGCCGATCGCTCGTTGCCGACATCTTTCTGGCAGAAACCGACTTTCTTCGCTCGCTCATCTCTCGCCGAATCAGAGACACAGTCAACGGCTTTGAGGCATGGCTGGTAACTGCGGAGGACCTAATCCTGCTAAAGCTGATCGCCAACCGCCCGCGCGACATTGCCGATATCGTGGACGTGTTGACAATGCAGCTTTGCCTTGACGATGCCTACCTGCGCCTCTGGTCCGACATTCTCGGAGTCCGCGACCGCCTGGATCGCTTACGCCCTGAAACCTGAAACCGTCGAAGCGGCCACCCTGGCGTTCGTCAACGCCGTGAACCGAGTAGCCACCGG
>DATFGJ010000517.1:0-3489 GCA_035249585.1 Lacipirellulaceae bacterium | reverse complement strand
CTCCCGTTGTCGCACTGAATTCGTTGTGGCACCACCCCGCGCAATACTTTGATCCGTTCCATCACCGCCACCACGTCGATGCCTTTCAGGTTCTGGCCCACCTCAATCTCCAGGCATTCGCGACTATAATTATCGACTAAAATTAAGGCCCTGAATTTCGTTGCCGTCCCAAATCCATTTGTGCGATACAATCCGCCGCCGTGAAGTGCCCCCGCTGTCAAAAACAGATTTCCTCCGAAACAAGCTCCTGTCCGTCATGCGGTTTTTCATTTGACGATGCCACCCAGCGGCTCGAGAAATCGCCTTCTCACAAATCCGCCGAAAAGCGATCCGACAGTCAATCCTTTGGCTCAATTGATGACGCGCGCTTCATCCCTGGCGCAATTCTCGCGGAACGCTATCGCATTGTCGGCCTTCTCGGTAAAGGCGGCATGGGCGAAGTGTATCGAGCCGACGATTTGAAGCTGGGCCAACCGGTCGCGCTGAAATTTCTACCTGAACATTTGTTGAGTGACGGTGCGGCCCTCGCACGTTTTCACCGCGAAGTGCGCGTCGCGCGCCAGGTCAGCCACCGCAACATCTGCCGCGTTTACGACATCGGCGAGGTCGATGGCCGCCAGTTCCTTTCGATGGAATACATCAAAGGCGAAGAACTCTCTTCGCTTCTGCGCCGCATCGGCCGGCTGCCGCAGGACAAGGCGATTCAGATTGCACGTCAAATTTGCGCGGGCCTTGCTTCGGCCCACGAGGTTGGCGTGCTGCATCGAGACCTGAAACCTTCGAACGTGATGATCGACGAGCACGGCAACGCTCGCATCACCGATTTCGGTTTGGCAGGACTCGCTGAAGAGTTTCGCGAAGATGAGAAGCATGCCGGCACGCCAGCGTACATGGCGCCCGAACAACTCGAAGGTGGAACGTTCACAGTTCGAAGCGACATCTATTCGCTTGGCTTGGTGCTGTACGAGTTGTTTACCGGCAAGCGAGCATTTGAAGCACCGACGCTTGGTGAACTAATCAAGTTACGGCGCAGCGACACCACCCCAACTACGCCGTCGGAAATCGTCAAGGATCTTGACCCGACAATTGAGCGAGTAATTAGTCGCCGTTTGCGGAAGGATCCAGTGCAGCGTCCTGCATCAGCATTGCAAGTTGCCGCCGCGCTGCCGGGCGGGGACCCGCTGGCGGCAGCCCTGGCCGCGGGTGAAACGCCTTCCCCGGAAATGGTTGCGGCCGCGGGCGGCGAGTCCGCGGTGCCGCTGGCAAAAGCGTGGATGTTGCTGGGTGGGGTACTGTTGCTGTTGGCCGCGGTGATTACCATCAGCCCTTATTCCACCGATGTTCACCTGGGGCGATGGGAAAAAGGCCCGGCGGTGTTGCGGGAGCGGGCGCGGGAAATCGTGTCGCAGTTTGGCTATGCAAAAGATCCCGCGGATTCCGCAACCTGGATGGAGCGCGAGTACGCGAAATTGCGCTACGTCGCCAGTAACCTGCCGGCCCCTGGCTGGCGAAAAATCTATGCCGATTCAGGGCCGCCGATCTTGTTCAATTACCGGCAGAGCCCGCAACTGCTGGTCGCCTACGACGATCACGTTACCGCTTCGAATCCCCCCATGGAAATCCCCCGAATGGTCAGCATCGTTACCGACACACAGGGACGATTGCGACGTTTCCGCGCCGTGCCCCCGCAGACGGAAGTTTCGCCAAACACGCCCGCTGCATTCGATTGGGCTCCCTTATTCAGCGAAGCCGCGTTGGATCCGGCGCGGTTCGAGAAGCGGGAGCCTGCGCAGGTGCCACCCTCGCCATTCGACGAGCGAGCGGAATGGACCGGCACGGTGCCGGAGTTACCGGATATGCCTCTGACGGTGAGCGCCGCAGCTTTTCGCGGCAAACTGGTTCACTTCGAACTACTGGGTCCATGGTCCGATCAGGAGTCGCTTATCTCGCGTAACGCTACCGAGCCGGCTCGGTCTTCTGGCGACACCCGTAGCATCACAGCGCTAGTCGTACTTTTCCTGGCGTTCTCGGCAGCCTTTCTTGCGCGGAGTAACCTGCGACAAGGGCGCGGAGATCGCAAAGGTGCGTTTCGCTTGGCTCAGTTTATTTTCGCCGCCGCTATTCTTTCCTGGGCGGTCACCGCCCATCATGCTGGTGATCCGGCACGCTGGATCATGAAGAGTTTTCTCGAGGCGGTCGCCGATGCTCTGTTCTATAGCGGGTTTCTTTGGCTGCTCTATATCGCGCTCGAGCCCTACTTCCGGCGACGCCTGCCGGAGCTGATGATCGGATGGGCCCGCCTGATGGAAGGGCGACTGCGCGACCCGCGAGTCGGGCGCGACATCCTGATGGGAGCCATCGCCGGCGTCAGCCTGGCCCTCCTGAGGCACGTGACAAACGCGCTGCCCACTTGGTTTGCCTTTCAAGGCCAAACCACCATGCCGCTCAACTTCGGGGGTTTCGAGCGACTCATTATTACGAACCCTCTCGAGTACCTGTCGACCGTTCACATCCCGGCTGTCGGTATGGCTTTATTGCCCATCTCTCTCTACTTTGTGTTCCGCCTGGTGTTGCGCAAGCCGGCGGTGGCCGTCATCGCCCTGCTGGTTATTGAAACTCTCTTAAATATGGGGAGTGAGAATGCCCGGCTGGAATTGCCGGCTGCGTTTCTAACAGCGGCGGTCATTGCCTGGGTGGTCACACGTTTTGGACTGTTGGCTGCAATCAGCATGCGCTATTTCCAGTTGTTGCTCTTCGCGGTTCCGCCGTCCTTCGATTTTGCAGAATGGTATGCAGCCTTTTCGATGCCGGGGCTGCTCCTGCTTCTCTTACTGGCCGGCTACGCTTTCCGCATTTCCATCGGGGAACAGAGGATTCTCGGCAGTGCTTTGCTCGAAGAAGAAGCCTGAGTACGCCCTAGGTTACGGAAACACGCTCGCCGCCCTGGCCCTCGCTCTTCGTGGTAAAAAATAGATCGAAGATTTGCTCACATCCTCAAAGAGCTGGACCATGTTGACTTTCTGCTGAAACTCGCTTCCTTTCAAGTCCGAATAGATTCTTAAGGGTCTCCTGGTCCATTCCCATGCCGGTGTCTGAGACGCTCAAAACGAACGAAGTCGCCCAGATGTGCTGGGTAATTCCGGGTACAGTATGGTCTCGAGTTTGAGGCTGTGTGGGATCATGAGTCAGGAAAAGAGCTGCGCGTGATAGGGTCAGTAGATGACGGTGGCTGGCGAGCTTTTAACCCAGTATGACGTTGCCCTGAACTATCTCATCGAGCGTTGGACCACGTACACAGTTAGTCGTCATTTTTGATAGGCAGATTTTAGTGCCCATTTAGTGCCCAACTTTGGACCAGAGGTTAACTCAATGGGTCGTGTGAGAATGGCGAAGGAGCAGGAAAGCCTAGCGTTTTCATAATTGCTCAGCAAAGTTAGAGAAGGGAATTAAGCTAGTCAAGCCCCCCTTCGGCACCAAGAATCTTAAAAA
>DATFGJ010000516.1:0-8502 GCA_035249585.1 Lacipirellulaceae bacterium | reverse complement strand
CCATCGATGATGGCGCGGTTGGTGGGGTCGGCGCTGCGAATGGTGACTTGGCGCAAATTGGCCCGGAAATGGCCACCGGCATAAACACCGGGTTGAAGGAGGATGCGATCGCCCGGCGCGGCGGCGGCCAGCGCCGCTGAGAATTGGCTTGTGTTGCTGACGATTCGATCGACGGCGAACGCGCTGCGGCCGGCGACAATGAAGCAACAAAGGGCGGCGGCCTTGGACAAAAATCGTTGCTCCATGACTATCTCTGAATCGTCCGCCTTCTCACAATGTAGGGCGGGCAGTCGGTGTGTCAGGTGAAAATCATCTTGCAGCCGGCCATTATAAGCACGACGGCGAGCAAATATCGCAACAGAATCGGTGCAAGGTGCCGGCTGCCGAGCTGTGAGCCGATGAGCCCGCCGACGGCTACGGTGAGAGCAAGTAAAGGAATCTGCGGCGGCAGGTATTGAACACTGGCCAGATTACCGGCCAGTCCTGCAATCGAGTTGACAAGGATGAACGCAACCGAAACTCCGGCCGTCTGTCGCACAGTGGCCCAGTTGGCGAGCAACAGCAGAGGCGAGAGAAAGATGCCGCCGCCGACGCCCGTCAAGCCGGCCAACAGGCCAATCGAGGCCCCGCCGATGAGGGCGACCGCCAGCGGCAGCGGCTTTGGCTCGTTCCCGGATGAACGGCTCGCGGAGTAAATTAGCCGGACTGCGGCGAACAGCAACACTACGCCGACGGCCGCCCTGTAGTAGTCATATGGCAGTTTGAGTGTGCCGCCGATAAAAGCACAGGGAATAGAGGTCACGGCAAATGGCCAAAAAATATTCCAGGCGAAGTGGCCGGCCCGCGCAAACTGGATTGTCCCGATCGTGGCAACAATGATATTTAGGCACAGGGCCGTGGGTCTCATCACCTCCGGAGCGACGTTCATGAGTGCCATGGCGGCCAGGTAACCGGAGGCCCCGGCATGGCCAACCGACGAATACAAAATCGCGGCGACGAAGATCAAAGCCGTCAGTAGCCACACGTGCTCCATGCGGCTATCTTAACCGACTCACAGAGGTCGGCCACATAGGGGCTGGTTAGAATTGGGGCATGCCGGCTTACTGCCATCCCGCTGCTTATGCTGCCTTTGCTGCGGAGATGGCGCGCCTCGATTCGACGGAAGGGCTTTTCCACGCCGCGTTTGCAATTGCGCGCCATGAAAAGCCAGCCGCCGATGTCCGGCTAGGCGAGGCGACCATTGAAGACTTAGCTGAGACCGTGCGCCGTCGCGTGCGCTCGGAGAATCCGCAAGCCAAATTGGCTCACCTTCATGATGTGCTGTTTGACGTCGCGGGTTTTGTCGGCAATGTGGAAGACTATTACAATCCGGCCAACAGCTACTTGCCCGACGTGCTTCGAACCCGTCGCGGGCTGCCAATTACGCTAGTGCTCGTGTACAAGTGCGTCGCGGAGAAGCTTGGGCTCACGGTTCTGGGCATCAACTCTCCCGGGCATTTTTTGGCGGCGGTCGAGTGTCCGGAGTCAGGCCGCAACTCAGTAGCTGCCGAATGGATGTTTGTTGACCCGTTTTACGGCGGCGGCCTTCTGAATCGCGATGAGGTTTGCGGGCGCGTTGCACAAACGACCGGTGTAGTGACCGGGGACTCGTCACAGTGGTTCATTCCGGCAACGCATCGGCAATGGCTCAGCCGCATGCTCAACAATTTGCAGGCCGTTTTTGCCCACGCCGGCCGGGAACGCGATCTTTACGCCATGCAGGAACTGCAGGGTTTGCTCATCGAGGTGTAGTCCTTACGCTGGAGCATGAGGAATTCTTCACGCTGAGCTTGAAGACTGCATTGCGCCAGCCATTCGTGCTGTAAAATAAAAGTGATGTTGCGCGCCTTCGCCACATTTCGTGTTTGCCTTCAAGTCGCTATAAGCATATTGCTGACGCTCGCGGCGGCGCATCCCGGCGCCGCGATTGGCGACGTGATCGTTCTTGCGAATCGCACGGGCGCGCCGCTGACGGTACGATTCATGCCGCTGGCGGGGCAGGCCGAGCAATTGGCCCTGGCCTCGGGCGACGTCATGCCGATGTTTGTGGATGGTGCCGCCAACGTGGCGTTCGGGCCGGCTGCGGGCGCGCGCCGATATCTGGCCGATCCGAACTGCGCATATTTCTTCGGCCGGCGGCGCGACGGCCAAATCGAGCTGCATAAAATCGGCCTCGGCGAGGATGCGACCACGGCCAGCGGCCGTGAATTGCCGGGAAGCGCCAGCCGGGCCCCTGCCATCACGATTCCCGTCAAGATATTAGTGGACGAGGAAGAACCGGGCCGGCAGGCCATGTGGGAGCGTCGACTGCGGCGGCGCATCGAGTCGGCTTCCGAGATTTTGGAAAAATATTGCCGCGTCGGCCTGCGCGTCGTGGCGGTCGACACATGGAATTCCGACAACAACACGAACGACTTTATCGCATCGCTCGTTGAATTCGAGCGCGAGGTTCAGCCAGCTCCCGGCCGGTTGGCGATCGGCTTTACGAGCCAATGGGAGGTGGTGCGCGGCCGTATGCACATGGCTGGAACGCGCGGGCCGCTGCATACGCACATCCTGGTGCGCGAGGCCAACCCTCAAATTCGCGAAGCCGAGCGCCTGGAGTTCTTGCTGCACGAATTGGGGCACTATTTCGGCGCTTCCCACAGTCCCGAGCGCAGCAGCGTGATGCGTCCGGTGTTGGGCGATAAGCAGGCTGGCCGATCGGCATTTCGCATTCAGTTCGATCCGGTCAACGCGCTGGTGATCGCGATGGTCGGCGAGGAAATGCGCCGCCGAAATGTGGTGCGGCTGGCCGACTTGTCGAACGATACGAAGCGCCGGCTGCGGCAGATTTACTCCGAGTTAGCGCGCTCGCTGCCCGATGACGCGGCCGGTCAGCACTACGTTCAGCTGATGAGCACAACCACCGTCGCCACACCACTGGCCGAATCAGCGCGTCACGTGCTGCAGGAGATTGTTCGCGCGGCGGTGTCGAATCGTGCACGGCCGATCGCCAGCGGCGTCAGGCCTCTTGGCGAAGTGCGACTCGCAGGCGACGAATTGACCAGGTACTACGTTCGCCGTGCGGCAAACGCGGCCGACCGCCTGCCGGACGACATCGCTCCGCGCGCCTTTCTGGTGGCGTTGGGACTTGGCTTCGATCAATCTGGTTTATTGGCAAAGCTGCCGGGTTCGGCCAGCTTGGCGCAAGCCGTCGAGCCGGCGAGTCAGCGCTCGATCCGCCTCACGATGCTGGGCGATCCGACAATGCGGGAGCGGGGCGATCTAGCCGAGCATTTTTTCGTCTCTGCCTATCTCGCGGCGACTGCGGGCGGCGACGCGGCCCGAGTGGCCGGCGTGACCAAAGAACTTCTCGACTCTCATGGCTCAAGTGGATTCAGCTTTGCCGACCTCGCGGCCGATCGTGCCGGGGTGCGTTTCGCTGAAGCAGTGCTCAGCAATCGATTAAGGCTCAGCGCGATCGCTCAAGGGTTCAGCGTCAGCGCATTTATGCCGGAAGTCGACAACCTGCCGGAAGGCCTCACGGCCGTGGAGGTCGCGTCGCAGTTCGGCGCGAAGAATGACGCGAGGTTTCTGAATCAACTGCGTACGATCGACCAGCGCATCGGGCTGCTGCCGGCGTACCGCCCGCAAGATATCCAGGGCACGTTCGGCCCATAAGCGCGACGCTATCGACCAATCGCGCGACCGCCAGTAAAATGCGACTTTTCACCAGGTCGCACCATGCTTTTCATTACGCCGCACCACGATTTTCTCGTCGGCATCGATTCGGACGGCTGCGTGTTCGACTCCATGGAGCTGAAGCACAAAGAGTGCTTCATCCCCGCGTTCATCAATCACTACGAGTTGCAGGGGGTGAGCAAATATGCGCGCGAAGCGGCAGAGTTCGTCAACCTGTATTCGAAGAGCCGCGGAGCGAATCGTTTTCCGGCGCTTGTGGAGCAGCTGGATTGGCTGCGGCGGCGGCCGGAGGTGAAGGCCCGCGGCATCAAGGTTGCCAGGCCACAAGGATTGATCGATTGGGTGGCGCGCGAGTCGAAGCTAGGGAATCCCGCGCTGGAGAAGGCCGTGGCCGCGACCGGCGATGCCGATTTGAAGCAGGCGCTGGCCTGGAGCATCGCGGTAAATAAGGCGATTGCCGAAATGGTGCGCGGGGTGCCGCCGTTTCCGTTTGTGCGGCAATGCCTGGAGCGATTCGCCGAAAAGGCCGACATGCTGGTCTGTTCGCAGACGCCCAACGCAGCCCTCGAGGCGGAGTGGGCGGAACACGACATTTCGCGATTCGTGCTGGCAATTTGCGGGCAGGAAGTGGGCAGCAAGAAAGAATCGTTGGCCGCCGCCAGGCAGTATCCGCCGGGACATACGCTGATGATTGGCGATGCGCCGGGCGACCACAAGGCAGCGATTGCAAATAACTGTTTGTTCTTTCCGATCAACCCAGGCGCCGAGGAAGCAAGCTGGCGGCATTTGTTCGAAGAAGGCATTCAGCGGTTTTTCGAAGGCTCCTTTGTGGGCGCATATCAAGAGCGGCTGCTTGCGGAGTTCGAAGCGTTCCTGCCGGAGCGGCCGACGTGGAAGGTGGATGAATGAGCCGCCAGCGCAGTGGTCGCTTAGGGCGTTGTAAGGAAGGATAGCTGACTGCCCCGGCTCTGCCGGAGGGGTTCCCATTAAACGGACGGGACGACATGTCAAACCCCCGGCAAAGCCGGAGGCTGAGTATTCGCGATGACTGGAGTCACCATATGAGTAGCGCAGCCTGTGACATCGGCCTGATCGGCTTGGCCGTGATGGGCGAGAACCTGGCCCTCAACATCGAGAGCCGCGGCTACCGCGTGGCCGTTTACAACCGCACGACCAGCAAGGTCGATGAGTTCATCGCCGGCCGGGCCAAGGGCAAGAAGTTTGTCGGCTGCCACTCGATCGAGGAGTTGGTGAAAGCGCTCGCCAAGCCGCGCAAAGTGATGATGATGATCAAAGCGGGCCCGGCCGTTGATGATTTGATCGAGACGCTCATTCCGCTGATGGAGAAGGGCGACCTGCTCATCGACGGCGGCAACACACACTTTGCCGACACCGAGCGCCGCACGAAATATGTCGAAAGTAAAGGATTGCTGTATATCGGCACGGGTGTATCCGGCGGCGAAGAAGGGGCGCTCAAAGGCCCCAGCATGATGCCGGGCGGCAGTCCGGCGGCGTGGCCTATCGTAAAGCCGATCTTCCAGGCGATCGCCGCCAAGGTCGGGCCGAAGGGCGACATCCCCTGCTGCGAGTGGGTCGGCCCGCGCGGCGCCGGCCACTATGTAAAGATGGTCCATAACGGCATCGAGTACGGCGACATGCAGCTCATCTGCGAAGCGTACTACATGATGAAGGAATCGTTGGGGATCTCGAACGAAGAGCTTTACGACGTGTTCGCCGAGTGGAACCGCGGCGAGCTGAACAGCTACCTCATAGAAATCACGCGCGATATCTTCAGCGTGAAAGACGCAGAAGGCGGCGGCTGGCTGGTGGACAAAATCGTGGACAAAGCGGGCGCCAAAGGAACCGGCAAGTGGATGAGCCAGCTGGCACTCGATCACGGTGTGCCCAGCACGCTGGTAACAGAGGCCGTATATGCGCGATGTCTGTCGGCGATGAAAGATTCCCGCGTGCGGGCGAGTAAGGTTCTCAAAGGGCCGGTCGGCAAGAAGTATAACGGTGACCGCCGCGCATTTATCGAGCAAATCCGTCAGGCGCTGTATGCGTCGAAGATTTGCAGCTACGCGCAGGGATTCGTACAGCTGCAGACGGCGGCAGGCGAGTACGACTGGCCACTAAACTACGGTAACATCGCCTTGCTGTGGCGCGGCGGGTGCATCATTCGCGCCGTGTTTCTCGATCGGATCAAAGAGGCGTTCGACGCCGATCCGAAGCTCGAGAATTTGCTATTGGCTCCTTACTTTACAGAAGCCTGCGCCAAGACGCAGGACGCCTGGCGACATGTCACCGCGACGGCCGCGCAGCTAGGGATTTGGGTTCCGGCATTCGCCACGGCACTGGCATATTACGATGGCTATCGACGTGAGCGGCTGCCGGCGAACCTGCTGCAGGCGCAGCGGGATTACTTCGGCGCCCATACGTTTGAGCGGACCGATAAGCCCGGCACGTTTCACGCCGACTGGATTCGTTTGCGACGAGAAACATTGTAGCCGGCCTCTATCGGGCCGGTGCGGCCGTGGTCACAGACCCCGGCTACAGATATGTCCGACTATTTACAAAAGTTGTTTGGTTTCGATGGCCAGATCGCGGTCGTAATCGGCGGCACGGGCGTGTTAGGCGGCGAATTGTGCAAGGGGCTTGCGCAGGCCGGAGCGCTGGTGATTGTTGCGGGGCGGAACGCCGAGCGTGGCCAGGCGTGCGTGGATGCAATTGATAAGCTCGGCGGCAAAGCGTCCTTTGCTGAAGTCGATGCCTGTCAGCGTCCATCAGTTCAGGCTCTACTCGACAAGGTGATCGGCGAGCATGGCCCTGTCGATGCGCTCGTGAATTGTGCGGGGGTCAATTCGCCCACGCCTTATTTTGAAATTACTGACGAGGAATTCGGCCGCATCATCAACGGCAACCTGTTGTCGACCCACCTCGGCTGCCAGGTATTCGGCCGGCACATGGTGGAGGTCGGCAAGGGGGCGATCTTGAACATCGGCAGTGTCACGAGCTACCGGCCGCTGTCACGCGTGTTCATTTACTCGGCTTCGAAGGCCGCCGTGCTCAGCCTCACGCAAAATGTAGCCCGGGAGGTGGCTCCGCATGGAGTGCGAGTCAACTGCCTTTGTCCCGGTTTCTTTCCGGCCGAGCAGAACCGCAGAATCCTCGACCAGTCGCGCGTAGATTCGATCCTGCGCCACACGCCGATGGGCCGGCTCGGCAACGGGCCGGAGCTGGTCGGTGCCGCACTGCTTTTGCTGTCACCGGTCGCCGGCAGCTTTATCACCGGTGAGGCGATTTACGTAGACGGCGGTTTCACGGCAATGACAATTTAGCGAGTCGCTTGCCCCCGGCTTTGCCGACGGTTTTACAAGATACAGGACTCCCCGGCAGAGCCGGGGGCTACTTGCCGAACTCATGCCGCATACGTTTGTTATCTTCGGCGCGTCGGGGGATCTCACGCAGCGGAAGCTCATCCCCGCGCTGTATCAGCTGTTTCGCAAAGGGCGATTGCCCGGCGAAACACGGATTGTCGGCTTTTCGCGCAGTGAGTATTCGTCCGAGTTATGGCGAACGCACTTATCGGAACATGTAGCCAAACACCTCGGCCAGGAATTCGATTCGGCGGTGTGGCAGCGGTTTTCGCAAAGTATTTACTATCATCCCGGCGACATTGGGCGAGCTGAAGACTTTGTTCGCTTGGGCAAATTCTTGGCGGATGTCGAACATGCTGGTCCGAGCGCGCGAATCTATTATCTGGCCACATCGCCGGAATTCTACGAACAGGCGGTGGCCCAATTGGGCCGTTCCGGCCTGGCCGATGAACAAAAGGGTCCGCGCCGGGTGATTATCGAGAAGCCGTTCGGCACGAATTTGGAGTCGGCGCGGCACCTCAATGAAGAGATCCACACATTCTTCCGGGAGAAGCAGGTCTACCGCATCGATCATTACCTGGGCAAAGAGACAGTTCAGAACGTATTGGTCTTGCGGCTGGCCAACGCGATCTTCGAGCCGATTTGGAACCGCAATTACATCGACCACGTGCAGATCACGGTGGCGGAGGAAGTGGACGTTGGCAGGCGAGCAGGCTACTACGATTCGGCTGGCGTGATTCGCGATATGTTTCAGAACCACCTGCTACAGCTGATGACGATCATCGCGATGGAGGCGCCGGTCCGGTATGAGGCCGATGCCATCCGCGACGAAAAAGTGAAGGTGCTCCAAGCCGTGCGTCGGCTGCGCGGCGACGCACTGCACCAGGATACGCTGCGCGGCCAGTATCATGGATATTCCTCGCTAGCGGGCGTTCGCGCCGGCAGCAAAACGGCCACCTATGCCGTCGTGAAACTGAACATCGACAACTGGCGATGGAAGGACGTGCCGTTTTATTTGCGTAGCGGCAAGGCAATGTCGTGCCGCACAACGCAGATTGTGGTGTGGTTTCATGAGCCGCCGCACATGCTTTTTCCTAACGCGCCGACGGGGCCGCGCGTAGCGAACCGCCTCGTGATCCAGGTACAGCCGGCCGAGGGGATTCAGCTTCATTTTCAAACGAAGGTTCCCGATGCGGGCATGAGGCTGCGGCAGACCGACCTGGATTTTCGCTTCTCCGAGAAATTCCAGGGGACGATGCCGGAGGCCTACGAACGGTTGCTGCTCGACGCGCTGGAAGGCGACGCGAGCTTGTTCGCCCGCGCCGACGAAGTGGAAGCGGCATGGGCGATATGCGACCCGATCCTCGAGGAGTGGGAGCGCAGCGACAAGCCGCCGCTCTAC
>DATFGJ010000515.1:0-6487 GCA_035249585.1 Lacipirellulaceae bacterium | reverse complement strand
GCCGTTGCGGCATGGCTCGTATCGGGCGCTGGCCTCGACGGCCAACTCATTCGCACGCGAATCGTTCATGGACGAAATGGCGGCCGCCGCCGGGTCCGATCCGCTGGAATTTCGCCTGGCCCACCTCAACGACCGCCGCTTGCGGCCTGTGCTGGAAGAGGCGGCCAAGCGGTTCAAATGGACCGACCGTCTCAAGAACAAGAAACCCAATCATGGCGTCGGCCTGGCCTGCAGCATCGACAAGGGCTCTTTCGTGGCCTGCTGCGCCGAGGTGGAAGTCGACCGCACGAAAAACGAGATTCACGTGCTACACGTGTGCGAGACATTCGACTGCGGACCGGTCATGAACCCCAACAACCTGCGCAACCAGATCGAAGGCGCGATTATTCAGGGCTTGGGCCCAACGCTGCGCGAAGAAATTCAATTTGCGAACGGCGAGCTCAAAAATGCCACGTTCATGCGCTACCGCGTGCCGCACTTCAAGGACGTGCCGACAATTGATGCTTACGCGATGAACCGCAAGGACGTCGAAGCGGCCGGCGCCGGCGAAACGCCCATCATCGTCATCGCCCCGGCGGTTGCCAACGCCGTGTTCAACGCCATTGGCGTACGCATTCGCAGCATGCCGCTGAAGCTGGAGAAAGCGTAGAAGCTGCTGGTCGACGATCTCGTGCGAGGCTTCCGTCGTTAAGCGGATCTTCGATGCCACCGCTTGAATTCGTACTCATCTGGACCGTACAGC
Organism: Lacipirellulaceae bacterium; assembly: GCA_035249585.1. Lineage (GTDB taxonomy): Bacteria > Planctomycetota > Planctomycetia > Pirellulales > Lacipirellulaceae > JABDGM01. Next base: position 5,745 of record DATFGJ010000515.1, on the reverse strand, counting down.
TTGCTCTCGGCGTGGCATGTGTTTCGCTTGCGCTGTTCGAAAAGCGTCGCCTTCGCTTGCTGCGCTTCCTGGCTGACGTCAGTTTGCTCTATCCATGCATCGTCGTTTTCTTGTTGTACAGCCAATGGATTTTATCGTGGTACATGTTGGGGCATCGGCCGGAGTGGTCGACGGACGACCCAAAATACATCAATGGTGCCAGCTGGATGCACTTAATCAATTTGATAGTGTTAGTCGGCATTCTGCCGATAATCTTCGGCGCCGTCGCATTCAATGTGATGCACATACTGCGAAACCGAACAAGCGCCGCTCAGGCGTCTATCCGCATCGCCACGCTCGTCAGCTTGTGGCTGGGGTTGCTGATTTGGATGAATCGAGATCCGCATGGAATTATCGAGTGGTGGTTAGATTAGCTACTCGCGCGAGCTGTTTTCGGAATCGCTCGATGACTTGCTGGCAATTCTCAAAGTCGCGTCTTTCAATGTAGATCCAGCGGATCCAGTTGCAGCCGGCGAGGATCGGGCCGCATGTGTCGAAGGCACTTACGGCAAGCGACTCATCGGGCGATACCGGGCGCACGGATGAGTAGGCTGCCAGACCGGTCTGCCAACCTGCTGGATCATCCGCGACGAGGCTGCCGAGCAGTCGAGCGATATCCGCGGCAGGCGTGTCGATGTCGACGGCACCGAAGTCGATGATACCGGTCACTTCGTCTCCGATGAATAGGATATGGTCGTGCCAGATGTCGCGCAGACAGGGTTGCAATGGCAGCCGTATATCGACAAGCGGCTCAAGCTTCGCGATTGCTTTTTGAGCAGCGATAGGCAGCGCGGCGATGAACTGCCGCGCGAGCGGCGCGAGTTCGGGCCAGATGGTGTCGCAGATTGCGCGCGACAGATCGCTTATGCCAGACTGTGATAGAGCGCGCAGCTGTGCCAAGCGGCGTGGGATCGCCGATTGATTGGCTCCCGGTACCGGCTCGGCCTTGCGGCCGACGCCCATGGTGGTTGCGCCCGGCTGAAAGTTGCAAGTGGCGATGTGAAACTGCGCGAGGGCCGTCATTGCGGCACGAAGTTTTGCGACGCGCGGTGTTCGTTCGTAATCGGCCGCGCCCCGCATCCAAGGTTCAAGCTGCCACAGATAGCCGGCGTGGAGGACGAAGGATTCGCCCGTGTGCGAGGCGATGGGCACCGGAATGAACGAGATCCCGCCACCAGCCGCGTGTTGCAGCACAGCGTGAATGAACGCCAGTCGCTGCGGCGATGGATGCTCAATCGGCCAACGGCGCAGACAGAGCATGCGCTGTGTGGGCTCTGGAGACCCGCGCACAGTGATCCGCCAAAATTGCGCACCGCTCATTCCGCCCGCCGAACCGAGTGCTTCCACTTGCGCCGGCTGGCAGTCGGGCGGGTAGTGATTGAGTACTTGATTTACTTGGAGCGAGCGCATGCGGCGCACGCGGGGCAAGCCCCGCCGCTAAATGGCAAGGTTTGCGGGGAATGGACTTTACGTGCCGTTAAAAGCGCGAAAAATGGGGTATATTCACATGGGTCATTCTACCGCATGTTTGATGACCCATTGGGCCCACCTCACATGCGTGCCGTTTTCGGCCGCAAATCTTAGCTGTCAAGGTACTTCCTATGCGCCTGCTGTCGCGTTCTGTCCTGATCACTGCCGCTGCACTTCTTTTCCTGTACTTCTGGGCACCCGTTCGCGATGCGTCGTTACGAGCGGAAGATTTGCACCAACTGTTAAAGGCGGCAGCGGAGGAAGCGAAGCCGGAAGGTGACGATGCTGATTCAGCCAAGACGGCAGAGGACGAAAAGAAGGATTCCGCCAAGGCAGAGAACAACGGCGCGAACAAGGACGAGGACACGAACAAGCCGAGCGAGGCAAAGCCGGCCGCCGCGAGTGCTTCCACCCAGACGAAGCCCAAGTATCCGCCGTACGCCGAGGTCATCAAGGACGCTAAGACGGTCGAAGGGCTGATTACGCTGCACCGCAAGGATGATTTGCTGCTGGCCGAGCTTGGGCCGCGGCAGCTTGATCGCGATTATATCGTTCTCATCACGATCGCCCGCGGCATCGGCCAGACGCCGATTGTGGGCGGCTTCAGCTGGGGGTTCGGCGACGATGCGGTCTGGCAATTCCGCAAGGCCGGTGAAAACATTCAGCTTGTGCGCCGCAATGTGCGGTTCACCGCCGAGCGAGATAGCCCCACGGCCAAGGCGGTTCACCTGGCCTACACCGACAGCGTGCTCTTCAGCCTGCCGATTCGCACGCGCAGCCCGCAGGGTGCGTACGTCGTCGACCTGACGCCGGTGTTCATGAGCGACTTGCCTCAGATCGGCCTGGTGCTGCCCGGTTTTTCGTTCTCACAGCAGAAGTCGACCTGGGTCGACGACCCAGACACATTCGCCAAGAACATCTTTCCCAAGAACATCGAGCTGCAGGTCGCGGCCACTTATGCATCGACCGGCGCAGCCAGCATTGACTCAGTGCCCGACAGCCGTGGCGTAACTGTGAATGTGCATTACTCAATCAGCGAGCTGCCGATCACGTCCTACCAGCCGCGTTTTGCTGACGACCGCGTGGGCTATTTCCTCACCGTGCTCAAGGACTTCTCGAAGAAAGAAACGGATGATGATCGTTTTGTGCGATACATAACGCGGTGGAATCTCGAGAAAGCCGATCGCAATGCCGCGATGTCGACGCCTAAGGAGCCGATCATCTTCTGGCTGGAAAAGACAATCCCGTTCAAATACCGTAAGCCGATCCGCGACGGCATCCTGGAATGGAACAAGGCGTTCGCGAAAGCCGGCTTCTACGATGCGATCGAAGTTCGACAGCAACCCGACGATGCATCTTGGGAGCCGGGCGACATCCGCTACAACACGTTTCGCTGGATCACCGCGGGCGTGGGTTTCGCGATGGGGCCCTCGCGCGTCAACCCGACGACCGGCCAGATTCTGGATGCCGACATTATTTTCGACGCCGACTTCCTGCAATTCTGGAAGCAAGAATACGAGACGTTTACGCCTGCAAGCGTTGCTCAGCTCACCGGCGGGCCGATAGATCTCGCGGAGTATCGCGCCGAATTGCGCCGCACGCCGGCGCATATGCAGCACGCGCACGATGCCCGCTGCGCGTGCAACTTGCTCGGTGGTATGTCGCGGCAGTTGGCGCTGGGTGCGGCCGTGATGGCCTCGCGCAAGCGCAGCGACGCGGAGATGGAAAAACTCATCATGCAAGGGCTCAAAGAGTGCGCGATGCATGAGGTGGGCCATACGCTCGGCCTCGCGCACAACTTCAAGGCCAGCACGCTGTATTCGCTGGCCGACCTGAACGATGCATCGAAGACGGCGGAGACCGGCATCGGCGCCTCGGTGATGGATTACAACCCGGCGAACATCATGCCGGCGAACATGCCGCAGGGCGATTTCTTCTCCACCACGATCGGCCCGTATGACGTGTGGGCTATCGAGTACGGCTACAAACCGCTGCAAGGCGGCTCGGCCGACGCGGAGCTGCCCGAGTTGCGCAAGATTGCGGCCCGCAGCGGCCAACGCGGGCTGGCGTTTGCCTCGGATCAAGACGCGCGCGGCATCGACCCTGATCCGCACAGCGTGCGCTACGACCTGGGCGATGACCTGGTGGCATACGCTCAGGCGCAGGCGCGGCTCGTGGCCGAGAGCTGGCCGAATGTCGTCGACGATATGACCAAGGATGGCGACGGCTACCAGCGGGCGCGGCGGGCGTTCGGCGTCCTATTGGCTCGGCACGGCGAGGTGATGTTTTCGGCCGCCCGCTACATTGGCGGTCTGCATGTCAGCCGCAGCCACAAGGGTGATGAGGGTGCGCCGAAGCCGCTGGAAGTGATTCCCGCAGAGCGGCAGCGTGAGGCGCTGGCCCTCTTGGAAGAGCAGGTGTTCGGCGACACGCCGTTCAGCTTCCCGCCCGAGTTGTACAACCAACTGGCCGCGTCGCACTGGGATCACTGGGGAACGCAAATTGTCGAGCGCGGCGACTACCCGGTTCACGACATCATTCTCATGTGGCAGGAGCGAATTGTGAGCCGATTGCTGTCGCCGCTGACCCTGGCCCGGTTGCACGACAGCGAGCTCAAAGTGGCCGCCGATGCCGACGCGCTCACCACGGCGGAGCTGATCGAGCGGCTCACCAAGGCCGTCTATTCGGAAGTCGACGCCGTAAAGACGGGCGAGTTCACGAATCGCAAGCCGGCGATTTCGAGCCTGCGCCGGAATTTGCAGCGAGCGTATCTGCGGCGGCTTTCGCAGCTGGCCCTCGGCCAGACGAGTGCGCCGGAAGATTGCCAGACGGTGGCCTTCGCAGAGCTGGCGCGGCTGAAATCGCGCATCGACACGCAGCTGGCCGGCGAGGCGAAGCTAGACAGCTACACGCGGGCACATCTGGAAGAAACCTCAGCGCGAATCACCAAGGTGGTCGACGCGCGGATGCTGGTGTCGCCATAGTCGACGAACAGATTCATATCTCGAACTACTTGCGCCGCATGCCGTAACCAGGCCGACGGCTGTGATGGCGCACGAGAATGATTCGCACTGTGTTTGCGTCCGGAACAATGTAATAGATGCCGTAAGGGAGCGGCCCATCAAGCACCGACGAATTCCCGGCCGTACTTCTTCGAAGATACCGGGTTGGCAGCGATCATTTCAACTGCCGCATTGAATTCAGCCAGGAACTCCGCACCGAGTGTCGGGCGGATGCGCGCGTAATAGCCGGTTGCCTCGACAACTTCTTCGCGGGCTAGCGAGTGATAACGAACATTCATTCGCCGAGCGTCTTTCGCGCGTCGCGCATGACTTCGTCATGGGAGAATGTTGGAGCGGCATCAGCATCGATTTCACTATCCCGGCGAATGATCTCGGCGAGTACTGATTCATCGGCTTCGACCTCGCGTCCGACGCTCACCCAAAGTCGCTGGGCAAGCTCGAAGCGTTCCTCAGGGGGTAATGAAAGAGCCTGGGCGATCAATGCATCCAGATTTGAGATCATATAGCAAACTATGAGTGTCGAGCGTTCAAAGGCAGCTTTATTTTACGCCCGAAGAACATTACTGCGATACAGGTTGCCAAAATAAGCGTGCGGAACCCAACCGGCTCTGGTACGTTTAGGCTCGTTAAACCGCTCATCGTCGCACCGAAATTGGCGCGCCAGAGCTGATAATCGAGCTCGTCGACGACTCCGTCGGGCGCGCCGGTTGGGCCCGTGCCGTCGGCGGCGGGGCGAACGCCGCTTTGGCCCGATGTTTTGCGCCACACGACGTAGTCGGCCGCATCGACGGCGCCATTGGCGTTGTAGTCGCCGGCAAGCTTTGGAGTTACTGCCAGGAAATAGGCTGTATCCTTGACGACGCTGTGCCATTCCAGCGTCGGCGACAGAGGCGGCAAATCGAGATCGTCGAACGCACCGGTAATGCCTCCAGCGGCTGAGAGAATTGCGAAAGCGTCGCCGTTGGCCGGCGGAAATTCGCCGGCACCGAGGTCAATGAAATCGACCGACAGTGTTCCATTCAGTTTAGCCTCGCCGCCGACCGCGACCTGGTCATACTGAGGGTTCTGTGGATCGGCGTTACTGCGGCCGCCAATTTCGATGGCCAGAGTTGCGCCTGCGTGCATCGTGAACGACTGATTCACGGTTAGGATGCCGGCCGGCGCGCTCAAACTTCCCGGAGCGGCGACTGCCCCATCGCGAACAGTTAGATGG
>DATFGJ010000514.1:0-8314 GCA_035249585.1 Lacipirellulaceae bacterium | reverse complement strand
GCCGATCATTGGCCAGCTCCTGGAAAAAGATGTCGACCGCCGCCTGCAGCCCAAACACGCTAACTCCGCCAGCATCACCCGTGGCCCCGAACGTGTCGGCGCCGTTCGTGCCGTTGACGGTGACCGAGTCGGCCGCGCCGTCGCCGCCGCCGTTGGGCCCGCGCAAGTCGAGATCGATATCTGCCATGTCCGTGCCGCTCAGGTCGCCCACAACGACGTTGTCGGCTCCGCCTAATGCGCGGAATTCGATCTCCTCCACGTCATCGAGATCCATCGTCACGCTGGCGATGTTGCGGAAGAAGAGGACGCGCCCGCCATTTGCCAAGATGTCTATATTCTCGGCGATGTTGGCGCCGAAGAACTGCATTTTGTCGACACCGTCCTGGCCCTCAAGCGTGTCGTTTCCATCGCCCGGGTCCCACTGGAACACATCATCACCGGCGCCCATCAGCGCCAAGTCATTGCCATTGTCACCGAAAATAAAGTCGTTGTTGTCACCGCCCAAAAACACGTCGGCACCTTGCGAGCCGAGCAGCGTGTCATCGCCGGCGCCGCCGTCCACAGTGAGCTTGATGACGCCGGCGGGCAGCGTGGTCGCTGTTACTCCGTCGTCGCCGCCGAGCGAGTTGACGACAAGCGAATCGTTGGCGCCTTCGGAGTTGCCGATATTCACCCGCGTCGCCAGCCCGAGCACAGACACCGATGTGCCCGCGCCGACGATGTCGATGATGTCGTCGCCATTGGTGCCGTTAACGATCACGACGTCGGCCGCACCATCACCGCTCGTACCGCCGATTGTCCCGGCCAAGTCGACGTTCAGTTCGACGAGGTCGGTACCCGAGAGGTCATTGATATTCGTCGTGTCGATATTTCCCAATGTGTTTAGGTCGATCGCCTCGACGTCGTTGAGGTCCATGATGATGTTGCCGAGATTTCGCGTAAATCGCACGCGCTCGCCGTTGGCCGAGGCGTCAAAGACCTCGCTTCCTGCCGAGCCATTGAACAGCATCGTGTCAAACCCATCCTGGCCTTCGACGACGTCGCTGCCGTCACCCGGGTCCCACTGGAAAACGTCGTCGCCGGCGCCCATGAATGCCATGTCGTTGCCCTGCTGCCCGTCGATGAAGTCATCGCCGTCGCCGCCCAACAGCAGATCGATGCCGTTCGAGCCGAGGATCGTATCGTTGCCGGCCCCGCCGTCGACGGTAATCTTAATCAGTGCGGCCAGATTGCCCGTGGCGGAAAAACTATCGTCGCCGCCGTTCGCATTCAGCACCAGGTTCTCCGAAGTGCCGATATCGATTGAGAACGGCGCCGGATCGAGTCGATCGAAGCGCACGCGCGTGCCATTGGCCGTGGTCGTGAAGACTTCCGCGCCGCCGCCGCCATTGACTTCGACGGTGTCGGTTCCGGCGCCACCCTCGTTGAGATCGGTGTCGTCGCCGGGGTTCCAGATCATGCGGTCGTTGCCGGCCTGACCAAACACCTGATCGTCGGCGTCGCCGCCCGTGAGCGTGTCGTTGCCGGCCCCGCCGAACAGGAAGTCGAAGCCGCCCTTGCCCAGCAGTGTGTCATTGCCAGCGTCGCCGAACAGGAAATCGCCTCCCGAGCCGCCTGTGATCGTGTCATTCCCCTTCCCGCCGAAGATCTGCGCAGCCGGCAGCGCGCCGTTCGTCTCGTTCAGCGTCAGCGTGTCGTGACCTCCAAGACCGAAGATATCAATCCGCGCGACATTGGCCACCGTCGGCGTGCCACCAGTCACGTTCACCGCGCCGCCGTTGACCAGCAGATTCCCGGCTGCGTTGCGGCTGACTTCGATCGTATTGTCTTGCGAGTCGCCTGTCACCGTCAGCACGCCGGCATTGGGAATGAAGAAGGCGTTGACCGCCGGGGTCAGCCGCATGCCAAGCTGCTCGAACGTCATGTGGCGGCTGCGCCGAGCTTTTTTTTGCCAGCGCCGCGATGACCCAATCAACCGAGCTGTCCACTGCTTCCAGGTGCTGCGTGACATGTTATGACCCTTTCTGATTTATTGTTCCGAGGTGGGATAATGCAGACGTAAATTCGGCGGCCGACCGTGGCTCGAAAAACTCGCGGTTAATCGGCGGTAAACTGAGCCATTGCGTTTCTTAATGAATCCTTTGCGCGAGCTTGTTTACCCGCTCTAACCTCCGGCCGATTGCGGCTATAATCAGTAAATCCCGGTCACGGCCAAACTCGGCCAAAATTTCTCAGTCGCCCGTTTGCGACCCTCCAGCAGGGAAGAGCGCCATGGCGCCGAACGATTTCCGCCCGAATTCGCCCCTTGCCGACGATTCGAGCCGGGCGCTGTTTGAGCTGTTTACGCAAAGATTAATCGCACTTGCGCGCAGCCACTTGCACATTCAGTTGCAGCGCAAAGTCGATCCTGAGGACGTTGTGCAATCGGCCTACAAGAGTTTTTTCCTGCGATATGGCGAGGATGCCTTGGGTGCACAAAAGCTCGACGACTTGTGGAGCCTGCTGTCACTCATCACGCTGCGCAAATGCGCCGATCGCGTGCGCCAATACACGACCGCCCGACGAAACCTGGCGCGCGAAGCGGAGAACGCGCCGGCTGATGATGAGGAAACCTGGCGAGAGGCGATTGACCGCGAACCAACTCCCGAACAGGCTGCAGTCTTGGCGGAAACCGTGGAGCAGATGCTGGCGGATCTGGCCCCGCCCGAGCGGCCGATTGTCGAGCTCAGCCTGCAGGGATATTCAACTCGCGAGGTGAGCGAGCGCTTGGGCCGGGCCGAGCGATCGGTCCGCCGCGTGCGCGAACGCGTCAGGGAGCGACTCGAAAAGGCATAATCACATCGGCGGTCCGCACGCATTAGAGTCGGCGGCAACGCCGAATATACTGCCAATTCGCGTTTCGTACCGCCAGCAATTCAGCGTTACGCAGCCATTCGCAAATGCCAACGTTCGACCAAACCCCAAAAGGATCAGCTCCAGCCGAAACGGCGCTCGACTGGTGGCACGGCGAAGCGGTGATCAGCGCCTTCGAGGAGGCGTGGAACCTCGGGCGCGAGCCGGACATCACCGAATACCTACCGCCGGCGGGCGACATGCGCCGTGCTCTCTTGGTCGAGTTGGTTCACGCCGACCTTGAATTTCGAATTAAAGCGGGCGAACCGGCCCGCGTCGAAAAGTACGTGGCCGCATTCCCCGAGTTGGCCGCCGACGAATCCGCGATGGTCGACCTTCTTGCGTCTGAACACCAGTGGCGCATTCGCTGCAAACAACCCGTGGAGTCGGGCGAATATCGCCGCCGTTTTCCCCAATTCCACGGCGCACTTTCCGAACGGTTGGCCGCGGAACTCAACAACACGCGCCGTAAATTCACGACGCTCGTTCCGGGGGGCGATTCATCCTGGCCCGAGCTCCCCGGCTACGAAATCATCCAGCAGCTGGGGCGCGGCGGAATGGGTCTGGTGTTCAAGGCCCGCGAGACGCAGCTCGATCGTCATGTGGCCCTTAAGTTCCTTCCGCCCGAGTTTGCGGCCAGCGAAGAACGACTCTCGCGATTCCTTCGCGAGGCGCGCACTGCCTCCGCGCTTAATCACCCGCATATATGCACGATCCACTCGCTCGGCGAGCACGTCGGCCGGCCATTCATCGTAATGGAATTCGTCGAAGGTCGAACGATGCGTGCGCGAATCGCCCAGCGCCCGAGCGTCGACGAAGCGATCCGCTGGATTTCCCAAGTGGCCCGGGCGCTCGCCGCCGCACACGAAGCGGGCGTCGTCCATCGTGATATCAAGCCCGAAAACATTATGGTGCGCGACGATGGGTACGTGAAAGTGCTCGACTTCGGCCTCGCGCGCCGCTGGCCAACTTTTTCTGACGGACAATCCGACGATTGCCCGTCCACCGTGCCTGGAGCGCTGTTGGGCACGGCGGCGTACATGTCACCCGAACAAACGCGCGGCGAAATTGTCCAAAGCGCGTCCGATATCTTTTCCTTGGGAATCGTCGCTTACGAACTCCTGACGTTCCACCATCCGTTCGGCTCAGATGGGCACTATGCCACGCTAAGCGCAATTTCAGGCGCCAGAGCGATTCCGCCGGCGCGCTTGAATCCCGAAATTCCGCTTGCGCTCTCCGATTTCGTCGAGGCCATGCTCGACAAGGACCCGCGGCTGCGGCCGACAGCGACCGAGGTAGTTTTCGCGCTTGCGGGACTGTCAGAATTGGAGCTCTCGCCGGTAAGTGATCCACCGCCAATTCGGCCCGTGTTGCACCGCGAAGCGGAGCTTGCCGTTCTGAACGCCGCGTATTCTCAAGCGGATGCCGGCAATGGGTCGTTCGTTTGCGTGGCCGGCGAGCCTGGCATCGGCAAGACAACCATTGTCGAAGATTTTCTGGCACGGCTTGCGTCCGGCGGCGGACGCTATTTACTGGCACGCGGCAATTGCAGCGAACGGCTCGCCGCCACGGAAGCCTATTTGCCAGTGGTCGACGCGCTCGAGAATCTGCTGCGCTGCGAGCAGCACGGCTCAGCGGCGCGCGTGATGAAAGTTGTCGCTCCGGCCTGGTATGCACAGATTGCGGCGCACTCCAGCGATCCCAACCTGAACGCCGGCGAACCATCGCGAGCCGCGTCGCAACAGGCCATGCTCCGCGAATTTGTGAGCTTTGTCCGCGAAGCATCACGGATTCGCACCGTGATATTTTTCTTCGACGATGTTCATTGGGCCGACCTTTCCACGGTCGATCTTCTGGCCCACTTAGGTCGAACTCTTTCGGGTTCGCGCGTGCTGGTGATCGTCACGTATCGCCCGACCGAGATGCTCACCGGCTCGCAGAGTCGCCGCGGTGACCCGCACCCGTTTTGGGGCGTGAAACTTGAAATGCAGGGGCGCGGCGCCTGCACCGAACTGTCGCTACCGCTGCTCACGCTTGCCGAAGTCAGGCACTATCTCGATCTCACATTCGCGGGCCACGTGTTTCCACCCGACTTCGCCGACGTGATCTACTCGCGCACCGAGGGAAGTCCCCTGTTCATGGTCGACTTGCTTCGCTATCTCGTTGAGCGCGGCGCGCTCGTGCAAACTGATGGCCGCTGGCGTATTATGGGCGACCTGCCCGACCTGTCGGTGGAGCTGCCCGAGTCGGTGCGCGGAACCATCGAGCGCAAACTTGATCGGCTGGAGGACGTCGATCGCAAGTTGCTGGCGGCTGCGGCCGTTCAAGGCTGTGAGTTCGATTCGCTGATTGTCGCCGACGTCTGCGACAGCGATCCGGCCGAAGCCGATAACCGATTACAGCAACTGGAGCGTGTTCATGGACTGGTGCGCATGGTTCGAACGCACGAGTTGCCGGACGGCGCGCTTTCGATTCGGTACTCATTCGTCCATATACTGCATCAGCAGACGATGTATCATGATCTTTTGCCAACCCGGCGAGCCGCCTTGAGCCTGGCGCTGGCGCAAACAATCGAAAAACGGTACGGCAAGGACAATCCGGCCATGGCGGCAGAGCTCGCTTGCCTTTTCGAGGAAGCGCGCGATCGGCTCCAATCGGCCCGGCAATTGTGGTTGGCTTCGCTCAATGCAGGCCGTTTGTTCGCACATGAGGAAGCCATCGTGCTCGCGCGCCGAGGCATCGGCCTGCTGCAGAAGTTGCCCGCATCATCAGAAAACGCCGACTTGGAACTCAAGCTGCAAACAACCTTAGGCCTGCAGCTTCAAGTAAAGCACGGCTACGCCGAGCCGGCGGCAAAGTTAGCCTACGAACGGGCCCGCCGACTTTGCCGCGAAGGGCCGCACGAAGCGCTCTTCCCGGTCGTGTGGGGGCTGTGGCTCTTTCACAAGGTCCGATCTGAATTGGCAATGGCCCAGCGCCTGGCTGACGAACTGTATGGCCTGGCGCGGAAGTCAAACAATCCCGACCTTGCGCTTCAAGCACATCAAGCGCTGGCTATGACCGCATTCTGCCGCGGAATTCCCGCTACGGCGCTCGGACACGTTGAGCAGGCCGCGGCGCTCTACCACCGCGAGAGCCACACGGTTCATTCCGTCGAGTTCGGCCAGGATCCCGGCGTTATCTGCAAGGCCTTTGGTGCCGTCGTTCTGTGGCTCTTGGGCTATCCCGACTCGGCTGCGCGGGAGAGCAAAGCCGCAATCCGAATGAGCGAAAACCTCTCGCCCACCAGCCAGGCGATCGCGCTGCATTTCGCCTCGATGGTGCACCAGCTGCGGCGCGAGCCGGCTGTGACGCAGGCCTATGCCGAACGCTGCTCCGCAATCGCCGCCGAACATGGCCTCTCGTTTTGGATGGCCGGAAGCGCGATCATGCGCGCTTGGGCCGTCGCCGCCGAAGGCGCGGCCGACGAAGGCATTGCCGCCATGCGCAAAGCGCTGCTCGATTGGGAAGCCACGGGTTCAGTAACCTATCGCACCTATTTCCTCGGAATTCTTGCCCAGAGATTACTTTCTCGCGGCGCAACCACCGAGGCCATTGCGCTGTTGGACGAGGCCATCGCATTGGCGGAGAAGACGCGCGAAGGGCTGTATGCCGCAGACTTGCATCGCCTACGGGGCGAGGCGATTTTTCGCGACACCCGCGCACGCGCAGTACGATCGGATTACACAGTGACGGAGCTTTTGCACGCTCTGGAAATCGGCGGAGAACAACAGGCAAAATCGCTGCAACTTCGCGCGGCCATGAGCCTCGTGCGACATAGCCTTTCACACGGCGGCAACACCGCAGAATTTCGCCGGCGTCTGGCCGGCATCTATGATGAGTTCGCCGAGGGTTCGCTCACGCCGGACCTCCAGGATGCCAAGGCCTTGCTGGAACAATCGATTGCGAAAAAGCCACAAGCGAATTAGCGACACGGCCAAACAAAGCTCAAAAGGAGTTTGCATCATGCGCTTAGAAGTTATAAACGCAGTCCTGATTGTTGGAGCGATCTCGTCTCCGGCGTGCGCCGACGACTGGCCGCAGTGGGGCGGGCCGCAGCGCGATCTCGTCTGGCGAGAGGATGGGATCGTCGAGAAGCTGCCGCCGGTTGACCCAAAGACCGGCATGCTGCCGCGCATGTGGACGGCAAAAATCGGCGCTGGTTACACCGGGCCGGCCATCGCCGATGGCCGCGTGTTGGTGGCCGACCGCATTGCCGACGAAAATCTGGAACGCGTGCTGTGCTTCGATGCCGAAAGCGGCCGCGAGATCTGGAAGCACGAGTACGACGCTCCTTACACGATCAGCTACCCGCTGGGCCCGCGCGCAACGCCCACGGTCGACGGGAAGCGGGTGTATGCACTGGGAGCCGTCGGCCATTTATTCTGCTTCGATGCGGCCACGGGCAAAATCCATTGGCGAAAACATCTGCCGACCGATTTCGGCACCGAACTGCCGCAGTGGGGAATGGCCGGCGCACCGCTGGTCGACGGCGAGCAAGTGATCATCCTCGCCGGCGGCAAGCCGGGGGCGCTGGTGGTCAGTCTCGACAAACTCACCGGTGACGAGCGTTGGCGCGCGCTGGACGGCAAGGAACCGGGCTACTGTGCTCCGATGATCCTCGAAATCGGCGGCCGCCGGCAGCTCATCGTGTGGCATCCGGCGGCTGTTGCGGCGCTTGATCCGGCAAATGGCAGCGTGCTTTGGGAAGTGCCTTTCGAAGTCGGGGCCGGCATGACCATTTCCACGCCGCGGACGGTTGGTAACCGGCTGTTCGTCACGAGTTTTTATAGCGGCCCCTTGATGATCGATCTTGGCCCCGAGGGATTGCGGCCCGATGTGCTGTGGCGCACGGCGCCCTCGAGCACTGAGATTAAGAACAACACGCTGCACGCCGTGATGTGCACGCCAATCGTGACGGATGATTACGTCTACGGCGTCGGCAGCTATGGCGAGATGCGCTGCCTCGACGCGAACACCGGTGAGACCAAATGGGAAACGCGCGAACCAACCGGCGAAGGCCGCTGGTGGAATGCGTTTTTGGTCCCGCACCAACCCGACAACGGGCAGGGCACCGCCCGAAGGGTGGCCCGGTCGCCGGATGCCCGTCGCGTGATCATTTGCAACGAGCAGGGCGAGATCATTTTCGCCCGGCTCACGCCCGAGGGCTACCATGAACTCGATCGCGCCAAGCTGATCGAACCCACGCAGCCCATCGGACGCCGCATGACCGTGTGGTCGCATCCGGCCTTCGCGATGCGCAGCATCTTCGCCCGCAACGACGGCGAATTAATCCGGGTAAACCTCGCGGCCGAGTAGAAACAGTTGCAACACTCCCTCCCCCTCGGGGGGAGGGCCGGGGAGCGGGTCATCTGGTGATTTT
>DATFGJ010000513.1:0-2854 GCA_035249585.1 Lacipirellulaceae bacterium | reverse complement strand
GTCGGGCCGCTCGACCTTGGCCATCACGGCTGGGTATGGTCGGCCGAGCACGATGGCGGCGGCAAATCGATCGAGCTTGTGAACGTGGCGCTTTCCAATGACCAGGGTCAGAATTGGGTCGCATCGGTTCCGGACGGCGGCACGCCGGGCGCCGCCAACTCGGTTCGCAAAAGCGATGTCGCCCCGCTCGTCCTCGACTTCGCACACTTGCCCGCGATCCCCCGCTCCAGCGACACGGTCACCGTTCGGGCGCGCATTGTCGATGAGCTGGCGACCGGTGTCGTCGCTTCGCTTTTTCATCGCGTTGATGGCGAGTCGGCATTCACGCAAGCGCTGATGTTCGACGACGGGTTGCACGGCGACGGCCTGGCCGCCGACGGCACATACGGTGCTGTTCTGCCGCCACATCCAAATGGGACTGTAGTTGAGTTCTTTGTTCAAGCCGGCGATGCAGCGGGAAATTCGCGGATGTATCCGGCCGGCCCGCAGTCGGCCGGCGAGCCGCTCGCGAAACTGCTGTACCAGGTTGACGACGCTGTTGATACGGGCAGTCAGCCGATTTACCGGCTGATCATGACCGAAGCCGAGCGGGCGGAACTGGCCGACATCGGCTCGCACCCTGTCGATCCGCCTTTCGAGTATCTAAGCAATGCGCAGATGAATGGTACGTTTATCTCGGTAGATTCCGGCGGCATTGAGGTGCTCTACAACGTCGGCATTCGCAACCGCGGCAGAGGCGGCCGCCTGCAGCAGCCCAACAACTATCGCGTGAACTTTCCGAACGACCGCCGCTGGCACGACGTGACTTCGATTGCGCTTGATGGACGATACTCGGGCCTGGAAGTCGCCGGCAGCATGATCCTGCGCCAGGGCGGCGTTGATGCGCAGGATGCGATTCCGGTTGCGGTTCGAGTGAATGGGTCCGATCTGGCAGTGGGCGCCGGTCCGGCGTTTCGCATGTACGGCTCGTACGCTCACATGGAGGCGCTCGATTCCGACTTTGCGGAGAACCACTACGCGCTCGACGCCGACGGCAATCTGTATCGCGGCTTCGATGGGCTTGTTTATCGCGGCGACGAGCCGGACGCCTACCGGGCGGAGTTGCACTTCGGCATAGGCTACGAAAAACAGACCAACCAGGAAGACGACAATTGGCAAGATCTGATCTCGCTATTGAAGGCGTTCGATCGCAACCAAACGGCCGACGAGCTGTTTGCCGAGCGCATTGAGGAGGCTATCGACGTTAAGCAGTGGATTCGCGCGATCGCAATGCACGAGCTAATCGGCAATCGCGAGAATTCACTGCCGATCGGCGTGGGGGACGATTTCTCTTTGTATCGAGGCACGATCGACACTCGTTTCCGTTTGATCTCGCATGATCTCGATACGATCCTGGGGTTGGGCGATACGATTGGGGGCGAAACGCTGCCAATCTTTCGCGCCACTCGGCTGGATGCCCTCGAACGGCTGCTCAAGCACCCGCAGTTTGCCCCGTTGTACTTCGCGGCGCTCGACGAGCTGAGCCGGACAGTTCTGGCGCCTGAGAATATCAACCCGCTCTTGGATAACTGGTTGGGCGGGCAGTTTTCTACAGCCGACATCGAGCGCGCCAAGCAGTTCCTGGTGGCGCGGCGGAACCATATTCTCAATCCGGCCGACCCGCTGGTGCCGTTGGCGCTCACGGTCATAAGCGAGCTGCCTGTTGAGAACGATCACCGCACGACGAGCGCCGCAGCGACTGATCTTGGCGGTCGATCGAATGCGATTCGCACCCGCAGCGTGCTGGTGAACGGAGAACCGGCCACCTGGACCGCCTGGCAGGCGACGTGGAGCGCCCAGAATGTGCCGCTACGGCCGGGCGTAAACCGCCTGCTGGTCCAATCGCTCGACGAGCACGGCGTCGAGTTCGAGCGGAGTTACCTTGACATCTTTCGGAATACCGGGGCGATGACAAATGTCGCCGGCACGCTGCCGGCAGGTGAAACGCGCTGGACCGTCGGCGCCGCGCCGTATCATGTCACCGGCACAGTCACAGTTCCGGCCGGCGCTACTTTGCGCATCGATCCCGGCGTGACGGTGTTCTTCGACGCAGGCGCCGGCCTGGTCGTCAGTGGCGGTCAACTGCTCGCCGAAGGAACCGACGTGGCCCGAATTCAGCTCACGCGCACGCCGGGCCAGGCGACTAACTGGCGAGGCATCCGACTTAGCGACACAAACGCGCCCAATCGGATTTCTTACACCGATCAGGCATTCGGCGATGCCGGGTTTGGAGGCGGGGCGCGTAGTTTCTCCGCCACGAACTCGCGCATCGATATCGAACATATGACCTGGTCGGGCACGATGCAGCAAGTGCTCAACTTTGTGGACAGCTCGTTCCGCGTCTCCAATTCCGTGCTACCCGATGTCGGCGAAGTCGAGCCGGTACACGGCGTGGGAGTGCCAGCGGGCGGATATGCGATTTTTGAGGGCAACCACTTCGGCCGCAACCGCGGCTACAACGACACAATCGACTTCAGCGAGGTGCAGCAGCCCAATTCAGTATTGCAGGTGCTGGGCAATGTTTTTGCCGGCGGCGAAGACGACATCCTCGACCTCGACGGCTGCGACGCCTACATCGAAGGCAACGTCTTCATGGGCGCGCACCTCACCGACCCGGCGAATCCCGATACGTCGAGCGCGGTTTCGGGCGGCCAATTCAACGGCTTGACTTCGCGGTGGACGATCGTCCGCAATTACTTCTACGATCTCGATCACGCGGTGCTGTTGAAGGAAGGGGCGTTTGCCACGATCGTCAATAACACGATGGTCAATCTGAGCGTGGCGGCGATCAATTTTGACGAGCCGGCGGGCGGGG
>DATFGJ010000512.1:0-5127 GCA_035249585.1 Lacipirellulaceae bacterium | reverse complement strand
CGTTTGAGGATACAGGATTCGGGATTCAGGGGGCAGGGGGATCCGTTGCCATGCGGAGTGACCCGTGAGGCTGGCCTATGATAAGATGGTTCAGCGAGGCATCATTGCTATGCCTGACGAGTTTCACGCAACTGAGTTCCTTCCGCGAGAGTTCGCGCCGACGCTTCGTGACCGGCAGCGCTGGCGATTGCTGTCTGCAAACTCTCGTTCTCACCGGCACACGTTCCGTTTGTTGAAGAAGATCGAGTTTGAACGTTCTGCTGCGATCAGCTCAGCTGCGCTTCGTGCGGCTCCCCTTGGTTGGCTACTTTCTTACCGCGACGACCTGCGTTGGGCGATCGAACATGCGCCCGTCGAACCGATCAAGCTTTACCTGACTCAATGTCCGCTGGACATGGTACCAATCGCGGTCTGGCTATGGGGCAAATGCGCCGACCGATTCCGGCTGTACGGGCTGTCGGGGTTTTGCTACTACCGATCGCCGATGGTTCGCAAGCACGTGGCCAAAGCCCTTTGGCGGCTGGAAGCCTGGTCGCTGCTTGATGAAATGGCAGCAGCATTCCCCGACGATGAAAAGATTCACTGGTTCGCCAGCGCTCCGATCTCGCATGGTCCGTTTGAGGAGCGGCTGGAGAATTTCAAGCGCAACGTCGACGACTCGCATGCCGGCGAGGTGGCGACGCCGTCGCGGATGCCGTTCTGGGCGGCGGAGCGCGTGTGGGATTACACGCCGCCCAAGAGCGTGGCGTTGATTCGCCGCATGCTGCAGCGGATACGTCATTGGGTGCGCTGGCGCGCGGGCTGAGCGCCTTTACGCTTCGTACGGCGTGACGCCCATCACAATATCAAATCGTGCCTCAAGCTCGCCCAGCTTGGATTTCTCTAGTGGCTTGAAGTCTACCAGCAGCGCTTCGCGGGCCTTCGCGTCGCGCAGGCTACGGAAGATGCCGTCGCGCTCGTTCTGCGGGTGGCCTTTTACGTAGCATTGTGTAACAAATTCTTCGCTGTCCTTGCGCTTGACCTTGAAGTGAATGTGCGGCGTGCGGCCAGGGTAGGGCACCGGCTTCACGGTGCGGAAGTAGTACTCGCCACTTGAGCCGGTGAGGAAGCGGCCGAAGCCTTGGAAGTTGGCGTCGCGCTTGGCGTGCGTGTCGGCCGTGTGCAGATAGACTCCGTGGCCGTCGACCTGCCAGATCTCGACGAGCGCGTTGCGGAGCGGGTTGCCATTGGCGTCGAGGATGCGACCGGAGAGATGCGTAATCTCGCCGATGGCCGGCGTGATCTCTTCGTTGACGATCAAGAGGTCGTTATCAGTGTCGAGCGGGAGGCGATCGGGATAAAACGGCCCTTCGGTCTGCCGGGGCGTCGTGACGAGCGCTTCAGCAAATGCGCCGCGGGCATTGCAGAAGGAAGGTAGAAACAATCCTGCCGTTGAAAAAGCCGCGCCCTTAATAAAATCTCTTCGAGCCGGTAGTTGGTGTCGTAGGTTCATGGCACAGGAAATGTGAGATGTGTGATGTGAGATAGAAGATGTCAGAATCCGATTATGGTGATTGGCGTGCTTTTTTGACGCTTGCGGAAAGTATCGCGACGATTTGGTTACTTTCGCTCGTAAGATCCGTCAGTAATGCCGGCTTAACCGTATTGGATTCTGCAAGCAATTCCAACCAGTATAAAGTCTCATCCGCTTCACGCAACGCGGTAATCAAAATCGCTGTGAAATGCTTCTTTGTTGCCGATCGCGCCGCTTCTCGATAATTGGCTCCGATGGACGTGCCCGATCGCAGTAATTGGCTGCCGATAACGCGCCCGACGTCGCTCTTAGGAAGTTTTGAGACGAGCCGAATAATCCGCAGGGCAAGCGTCTTCGTCCTCTCGACCATTTCTATTCGCTGCATAAAGCACCTCACGGCTACAAAGTTCATCGAAACATTATGCAGCCGATCAACATCTTCTATCTTACATCAGACATCTCACATCTATTCCCACTCGATAGTAGCCGGTGGCTTCGACGATATATCGTACACTACGCGGTTGACCCCCTTCACTTCGTTGATGATCCGTGTGGAGATGCGCGCGAGCAGGTCGTGCGGCAGGTGGGTCCAGTCGGCCGTCATGAAGTCGTCGGTCGTAACGCAGCGCACGGCGATGGCATCATCATAGGTGCGCGCGTCGCCCATTACGCCGACGGATTGAACCGGAAGCAGCACCGCGAATGCCTGCGACGTGGCGCGGTACAGGCCAGCCGCTTTGATTTCGCTTACCACGATCGCGTCGGCCTCGCGCAGCGTGTCGAGCCGCTCGCGCGCGACTTCGCCCAAGCAGCGCACGGCTAGGCCCGGCCCGGGGAATGGATGCCGCCAGACGATTTCCTCCGGCAGGCCGAGCTGTACGCCGAGTTGCCGGACTTCGTCTTTGAACAAATCGCGCAGCGGCTCGATGAGCTCGAACTCGAGCTCAGCCGGCAGGCCGCCGACGTTGTGGTGCAGCTTGATCGTGTCCGCTGGCCCGTCGGGCGCGGCGCCACTTTCGATCACGTCGGGATAAAGCGTGCCTTGGGCCAGGAACTTTGCGCCTTTAACTTTGCGTGCCTCAGCGGCGAAGCACTCGATGAAAGCGTGGCCGATGAGCCGGCGTTTTTCCTGCGGGTCGGTAACGCCGGCCAGCGCACTGAGAAAACGGCCCTCCGCCTTCACAACGTGCAAGTCGGTTTTGAAATGGTTAGTAAACTCCTCGATGACGGACTTCTCTTCGTCCTTGCGCAGCAGGCCATTGTCAACGAGGATGCAGGAGAGCTGCGCTCCGATTGCCTGATACAAGAGCGCTGCGACGACCGATGAATCGACGCCGCCTGACAGGCCGCAAATCACGCGGTCGCTGCCAACGCGCTCTCTCACCTGCCGGATCGTTTGTTCCGCGAAATCGCCAAGCCGCCATGTGCCCGTGCAACGGCACACTTTGCTGATAAAATTTGCGAGGATCGTTTTGCCATCGGGCGTGTGCGTGACTTCGGGATGAAACTGCAAGCCGTAGAGCGGGCGCGCGCGATGCTTCACGGCGGCGAGCGGACATGTTTTTGTGCGCGCCAGCGGCACAAAATTGTCCGAAACCGCATCGACCTGGTCGCCGTGGCTCATCCATACTTCAGTCTCTTGCGGGACGCCGGCGAATAATTCGTGCGCGTTCTTGGCATTCGCATTAACGGTTAGATGAGCGCGGCCGAATTCGCGCACGGCGTGGCTCTGCACCCGGCCGCCCAGCGATTGGCACATCAACTGCATCCCGTAGCAGATGCCAAGAACCGGGATGCCCAGATCGAACAATGTTGGATCGCATTGCGGCGCACCGGGCCCGTACACACTCGCCGGGCCGCCGGAAAAGATGAGGCCCTTCGGCGCTAGCTCGCGAACGCGCTGGGCCGTGATATCGTGGCGCACGATCTCGCCATATACGTGCTGCTCTCTCACGCGGCGGGCGATGAGCTGGGCGTACTGCGAGCCGAAATCAAGCACCAGCACGCGCTCGGCGGCGAGATCGTTATACAGATCGCTTTTGGAACCGGTGGCCATTCGAAAGCAAAATATTCGCTGCGCAGGAAAGTGGGATTATAGCGCTGGCATGCACGATGAACCAGTGCCGGCAGAGTAGTCCGCTCGCTCCGCGAGAGGAATTCTTCACGCGGAGCGCGCAGACTACGGTGGCGAGTTGTGGCCGATTCGCTGCGCGCTTATGCTACATGAATGCAGATTCTTTTGACCAACGACGACGGCATCTACGCGCCCGGTTTGGCAGCGATGGAGCGTGCCCTGCAGCGGCTCGGCGACGTATGCGTCGTCGCGCCGGCCGTGGAGCAGAGCGGGGTCGGGCACTCGATCACGTTTCTCAGCCCGCTCATGGCGAAAGAGGTGTTCGACGGAGAGCGGCGGCGCGGCTGGGCGGTGGAAGGAAGCCCGGCTGACTGCATCAAGCTGGCCCTTGCCGAGTTTTGCCCGCGGCCCGACCTCGTGGTCAGCGGCATCAACGGCGGGCTGAATCTGGGCATCAACGTGCTCTATTCGGGCACGGTGGCCGGGGCGACCGAGGGGGCCGTTTTCGGCATTCCAAGCATCGCCGTGTCGCTGGAATACGATGAGCACGCGAAGTTCGACCGCGCCTGCGAAATGGCCGTGGGCCTGATCGAGCAGATTCTGGCTCGCGACGACATCGACACGCACACGCTGTACAATATCAACATCCCGACGGCGGCGCTCGCGCGGCCGGCGGAAGTCCGCGTCGTGCCGATGGCGACAGTGGGCTGGCCGGCCGAGTTCGATCGCCGGGTCGACCCCAAGGGCCGGCGATATTATTGGGCGATGGGCACGCCCGCTGTGCCAACCGAGGGAGAATTGACCGACCTGGAAGCCTGGCAGAAGGGCTATGTGACGCTCACGCCGCTGCGGATCGATCGCACCGAAACGGCGATGCTCGAGCGGATGCACCATTGGAATTTGTCGCTAGAAGAAGAGCCTCTCGCGCAAAGGCGCCAAGGCGCAAAGAAAAATTGATGAAAGATGAGGGATAGTGATAACCATAATCAAATGCATCCTCATCCTTCATCTCTCATCTTCTATCCGACCCTTTGCGCCTTAGCGCCTTTGCGAGAGTAAATCCTGAAATGAAAGAAATGGATATGGCGACTCGTGCTCATGTCGGCAAATTGGTGACTTTGATTCTATTAGGGATCGGTATGGCTGGCTGTGATTCGTCGTCGAAAAGCAGCGGCGGTGGGGCGAGCATGGGCGAAATGGCCGCGGCGCTCGATGCCCAGCGGGCCGCCGAGCAGAAAGAGCAGGCGCGGCTCGACGCAGAGCGCAAGGCGGAAGAGGCGCGGCAAGCGGCGGCCACGGCGGCTCGGCCGCAGATCGAGGTTGTAACCTCGCACAGTCCGAAGAAGGGACGGTCGTTGGAAGGCGGCGGTTACTTGAGCGTTGTGGCAGGCACGCGCTTTTGGGCGGAGCACCAAATTATTTTGAACCATATCAGACATGCGATGGAACTCTATCGTGCAGACAAGGGCGAGGGCTCGTATCCAAGGACGCAAGAAGAGTTTATGCGGGAGATCATTGAGCCGAACCTGCCGGCTACTCG
>DATFGJ010000511.1:0-8854 GCA_035249585.1 Lacipirellulaceae bacterium | reverse complement strand
TCGCGTAGTTCCAATCCGAAATCGTGGTGCCGTCTAACGTTTCGCGCAACAAATCGGCATCCCACCACACGCCGAAGTTTTGATGCATGTTCGAGGGTTTATTGTAGATCGGCACGTACATCACGTTTCCTTGGCCATCGACTTTCGCGCCGTAAATGCTGCTCGTGGCAGAGTCCCAGAATTCGTAGCCAGGATAGTTCGGATCGATGTCCAGCGCTACTCCGCGGCCTGGCCCTTCGTCACCACTTGGTACGATTGCCGTCGCGGCGATTATTCCGCCGCTGCGCGCGTCGCGCAAATCGGAACCGGGAACGAGCGAAGGCTCATGGATTTGGAAAACTTCCAAGCCGGGTCGGCCGGGCACGAGGTCGCCGAAATGCATCGCGTCGCCGTGGCCGCGGCCGGTGGAGTAGAGTCCTTCGCCATTATCGTCGATCGCGGCCGCGCCGTAGATGATTTCGTCCCTGCCGTCATTATCGACGTCTCCCACGCCGAGATTGTGATTCCCCTGGCCAATATAATTACTGTTGATATTTCCGTTGATATTGTAACCGGCGCGGAAGTGCCACAGCTTCGTGAGCTCACCGCCGCTGAGGTTGTACGCGACGATTTCATTGCGAGCCTGGCCGCTCGTGCTTTGCGGTCCGTAGTATCCGCGCGCCATGACGAGGCTCGGGCGCACGCCGTCCAGGTACGCGATCGCCGCCAGGAAGCGGTCGACGCGATTGCCATAGTTATCGCCCCACTGGCTGACTGAACCGCGAGCGGGCTCGAATGGAATGGTGGCGAGAGCAGCCCCAGTCTCGCCGCGGAACACGGTAAGATACTCCGGCCCCGAGAGGATGTAGCCGCTCGAATTGCGGAAATCGGCATTCGGGTCGTCGCCGCCAAGTAGAACGAAGTTGCCTTCGCCGTCGATCGTGCCGGGCGCGGTGCGCATGGCAACTTCCGCTTTGCCGTCGCCGTCCAAATCGTACACCATGAATTGCGTGTAATGCGCGCCGGCGCGAATATTGCGCCCCAAATCGATCCGCCACAGCCGCTCGCCATTCAACTTATAGGCGTCGATGAGCACATTGCCCGTGTAGCCGTCGTTGGAGTTGTCCTGCGCGTTGGAGGGCTCCCATTTGAGAATGATCTCATACTGGCCGTCGCCATCCACGTCGCCGACGCTCGCGTCATTGGCCGCGTACGTGTACGACCCGCCGCCGCGGACCGTGCCCCCGGGCGGCCGCTCGAGCGGCACGTTGAGATACTGCCGAACCGGCGCATTCGCGGTAAGTACAAACGTCTCGCTCGACGATAGCTCGATGCCATTTACGACCGGCCGCACGAAATAGGAGTTCTCGAGGCTCAGGTTGAGCCCTGTGACGGCCGAATCGATAAAATCGGTCGTTTGCGTGAGCGGCGTCGCGTTGAGCTTTACCGGCGGACCGCCGTTTGCCGAGCGGTATACATTGAACGCGACGTCGGAAGTGTCGGTCCCCAGCAGTCTCCAGCCGATGTAGGCGTTGGTCGCACTGCTCCGCAATGCAACCACGCCGCGATTCAGATATTCCATCTGCCGAGTCGAGGGGAGCTCACCGCCCGCCGATTGTCCCAGATCGGAAGGGGCCTCCGAACTTGGTGCCGACTCGATGAGAGAAGCGACCAGAGAAGTGGGAGCTACCCAGTCGAACGCGCTGCTGCCCTCCAGCGGAGAAACTTCCGACAGGCTGAGCAGCACCCTCTCCTCGAGTCGTTCGAAGCGCAGCCCGCGCCGACGGCGAGATTGCGAGTTCAAGATGCGCGACCGATCGCGCACAGCCATGTTACTCTTCCGTTAATGATCGGACGCTGCTTGCCCCATCCGCGGGCAAATCGCCCCGGACACTGTCTACCAATTAATACATAAGCGTAAATGCCCTGCCGCGTTACGGCTTCCCTCCAGATTCTCGAAATTTTTGAGAATTGGAAGTAACGCACGCCCGCTTTCACGCTTATGCTGTTTTGGCGGAATGTCGGCTTGATGCAGCGGTTTCACCCGGCGGAGGAAACTGACGTTGAGCGAAGCGGAATCCAATTGCGCTCCGGCTGGAATGCCGACGCCTCAGGCCGAGCAGTTCGTCACGCTTCTAGGCGCTCACGAACGCAATTTGTTCGCGTACGTCTATGCGCTGACGGCAAGCTGGCAGGATGCGGAAGAGGTCATGCAGCGCGTGCGGATCCGCATCTGGCAGCAGTTCGACCAATACGACGTCGAAAAACCCTTTGAGGCCTGGGCACGGGCGATTGCCTACTATCTGGTCATGGCCTATCGCAAGGAAAAGAGCCGGCAGCGAGAGTTTTTCACTGAAGCCGTCCTGGAGTCCGTCAGCAACGAGTTCGATAAGCATCTGCGGAATGCCGACGACCGCCGGGATGCGCTCTTGCGCTGCCTCGACAAGTTGGGTCAGCGCCGGCGCGAGCTGGTGACAACCTATTACTCCGCGACCCCGCGCACGAGCGAGGCCATTGCTGCGACGCTGTCGATGACGCCGGGCGCCCTGCGGCAGGCGATATTTCGTATCCGCAAAGTACTACACGAATGCGTTGCCCGGACCATCCACGCCGAAGCGAGCCGGTGATCAGAATTACGCAAACTATATGGACGATCGCGAACTGTTCGACGAACTGCTTGAGTTGACGCTGGCCTGTCAACAGCCGGATGCCACGCTCGAGCAGCGCGCGCGGCTCGAGCGCCTGCTGTCCGATAACCCGCGCGCCATTTCATGGTACCTGGAGATCGTCGACGACACGCTCACGCTGCGCGACGCGTCCGCGGCGACGGTCACCACTTCGAAGTCGCCCGCACCTGAGATGTTTTTGGAACAGGCGGCGAGTTCTGACAAACCGGCCGCGGCGAAATCCCCCTTTACGGTACGTCGCCCGCGTTTGTGGCTGGCCGCGGCGGCGATCGCCTGCGGACTGGCGGCGCTCCTTGCGCCACCTGCTCTACAGCGATCTGACGAAGAACTGAAGACGGCCCAACATTCCTCAATGGATCGCCAGTGCGCGCGTGTCGTGGATCTCTCCGGTGTCGAATGGGCTGAGGGCGCCCAGAGCTATGAAGAATGGGCATTGGTGCAACCCGGCGAGTCGCTCAAGCTCAAGAGTGGTTGGATTAACCTGTTCTTTCCCGGCGGCGCGGAGCTCTTAATCGAAGGCCCGGCCGACGTTCAGCTCGCGTCGTGCACGAAGGTAATCGCACGCGAGGGCAAGTTGGCCGCGCGCATCGGTCCCGGCGCGCTCGGCTTCCGTATCGATACGCCGCACGCCAACGTGATCGATCGCGGAACGTCCTTTGGCGTTTCAGTGTCGGCCGACAGCCACACCTCGGTGGTGGTGTACGAGGGCATGGTCGACCTCGACGTTCTCGGCGATCGCACAAAG
Source organism: Lacipirellulaceae bacterium (assembly GCA_035249585.1). GTDB lineage: Bacteria > Planctomycetota > Planctomycetia > Pirellulales > Lacipirellulaceae > JABDGM01. Next base: position 5,443 of record DATFGJ010000511.1, on the reverse strand, counting down.
CCGCGGAGGCGGCTCACCACCGGCGAAGCGCTCAGCATCGACGGCAAGGGTCAGCTTAGCCGCATCACAACCGTGCAGAGCGCCGACTTTTTGGAGCCGCCGAAGGTTCATGTCGAGGGCGCCGCCCCGGGACGCATCATTACAGCTGTGGGCGACAATGTGCGATCGTCATCAACGTCCAAGTATTATCGGGTCATCCCGCGCGGCTTTCGCGAGGACTGCCGGGCCTATGTCGACCGCCTGCACGAATGGAATGGCATAGACGGGCATGGTCTGCCGCCGTTCCTCGTCGGCGGCGACTACGTCATGACGTTCAACGATGACAAGATCGTGACCGAGATCGCGACGTCGGTCGAGATCAGCCAGCCCGCAACGTTATACGTGTTGATCGACGACCGTGTAACGCCGCCAAATTGGTTAAGGTCAGGTTTCGTCGACACGAACTGGGATGTCGGCGCGGATGAGGGCTACACTGATCGCCAAGGCATTTCGACCATGGCCGGCGCCGGCCGCAGCATCGACCACGTGTTTTCGGTTTGGAAGCGCGACGTGACTGAAGCGACGACCGTCGTTCTTGGGGCGCTCACGTACGAAAAGTCGGCAGTTCCAGCGCGCGACGTGGAGAGAAGCATGTATGGCATTGTAGTGACGCCCGCAAACGTGGGTCGGATCGACGGAAAACATGACGGCAACCAATCGGCCCGCTTTGACGATTGAGATTATTCCAGAGCCTACGTCGTAGTTGCTGGCGGCAGCGGCCATGGCATGCGTCGTAATGGGGCGAAAGCGAAAGAACGGCGTCCGTGATCGGTAACTTAACCAAATGCACGTTCGCGCTGGGAGATGATCAATGGACTGCACAAAACTCCGAAACTCGCATGAAGATCCGCGTCGTGTACTTGAGCAGGTTCGGCCCACGAATTTGGCGGGACTTCACTGCCATCCGCGTCTCCGAGAGACGCGGCCACGCGTTAGTCGGCCTCGGCTCGGTCGACCAAACACTCTACATGGTTTCACATTAGTCGAGTTGCTGGTGGTAATTGCGATTATTGGCATTCTGGTGGGCCTGCTGCTGCCGGCGATCCAGGCGGCGAGAGAGGCCGCGCGGCGGAGCGACTGCGTCAATCGGCTGCGGCAAATCGTGCTGGCTGCCCACAACTATGAGGGTGCTAAAAAGGAACTTCCCTGGCATGGAAACTTACCCACGGCATTAAGTAGTCAGGCCCGCTTGCTGCCGTACATGGAGGAGCAGAATCTGCTCAACCTTGTCGACCAGGACCAGCACTGGCGGCATGCCAATAATAGGATCGCGCTGCGGACTGCGCTGCTTTTCCTGCGATGCCCCAGCGGAAAGACCGTTGAGAGAACGTATGTCAATGCCCGGGATACCGGCACGATCGAAGAAAACAATCTGCGGTGTCACTACGTCGGCAACCTGGGCGCCCGACCCGCCACTTGCAATACAACAGGTGGCGATCGCGGCGGCGGCGGTCCGTGGACGACCTATCCGGAATCCACTTACATTCAGAAGGGCTGTAATGATGATCCGCCAGCCCCCACGACATCCGCGCCGCCCAACTCCGGAGGCGTGGCGGTGAACGGTGTGATTTTCCCCTTAAGCGAGCTGAATCTCGGCGACGTCACGGACGGCACGAGCAAAACCATCATGTACGGGGAGATGTCGTGGGACGTCGGTCCGCAAGAACCGTGGATTGTCGGCAGCACCAGTCTCGATGATTCCTACGGTGTGGTTTACAACGCGAAGAACATCAAATGGCCAATTCAGCTGAAGGAATACATCAACGAAAAGGGTGAGTATGTCACTTGTTTGACCAACACGAGCCTGGGCAGTTACCACCCCGGTGGCACTCACCTGGCGATGTGCGATGGCTCGGCAGGTTTTGTAAATGCCGACGTGGACGTAATCGTCTTGCGGGCGATGGCGAGTCGAAAATCGGACGAGGTTTACCAATCACCATTTTAGCATGCGCGCATCAAGTCTTCGCATACTGGACAAAGATCGAGATCGTTCAATCCGAGTGGGCAACTAGTCGTACAACTTAGAAAGGACGTCAGGCGATGCATTCTTTGAACTCCATTCGCGTTGTTGCGCGCCGCCAGTTCTTTGCCTTGTTGCTGGCGTCGGCGTCGGCCGGCACCGCATTGGCCCAAAACGGCACTTGGACTAACCCCAGCGGCGGTGATTACCATACGGCCTCGAATTGGGCCGGCAACCAGATTGCCACCGGCGCCGGAAACACGGCCGATTTCAATACGCTCGACATCGCCAGCGATGTTACCGTGCCGCTTAATTCGCCGCTGACGATTGGAAACATGATCTTTGGCGATACGAATCTAACCAGCGGCGGCTCGTGGGCTATCACAACCACGAGTATTGGAACGGCCATATTAACACTCGACAACGGTGGTTCGTCGCCCACGATCACCGTCAATCAACTGACACCGGCCATGTTCGACGACGCGTTTATTGGAAACAGCATCGCGGGCACCGCGGGCTTGACCAAGGCAGGACCAGGAATCCTTACGTTGGGCCCTGGGACTGCCAACACGCTTACCGGTGGTATCAACGTCAATGCGGGCACGTTGCGACTTCAATCCACTATGCCGATCCAGCCGATAACGCTTGCCAACGGCACGACGTTGGTCACCGCATCGGCCACGAACGGGGTTGCCATCGCTGCGGGCGGCACGGCGAACTACACGATGACGGGCGCAAACAACACTGCCAGCAACGTGACCTCAACGGGCGGCACGCTCAATCTGAACATTGCCAACAACAATACGACGTTATCCGCCGGCGGCGCCTGGACGGGCCTTAGTAATCTTAACGTTACGGGCCAAAATCCGGCGGGCGTGAGTTTCTTTCGCGTCATGCCCAACCCCACCGGCGGCCCGCCGGCTTTTGACACAAGCGTCTTCGCTAACACGCGGCTGCACCTTGACAATGCCCAGCTGCTGATCCGCACCAATTCATTCGGCAACACGATGCCCATCGGAGAGTTGTCCGGTACGCCAACAGGCGTGCTGTCCGGCGGTAATACCGGATCCGCGGCACGCTATGAGTTGGGCGGCTTGAACAACAGTTATACCTACAACGGTCAAATTAACGGCGGCGGCGGCATCTCGATTAACAAAGTCGGAAGCGGAACAATCACGCTGGCCGGCCCCATCGTGGGCGGGGCGAACGGCAGCACGGCCATCAACAGCCCAGCCCCTACGCAAGGAGGCGTATTTCGCGTGACGCAAGGGACGCTGGCGATTACGGGAGTGAGCTCGCTCCCGGGCGGCCCGGCTGCGAATCCAACAATCTTGACGACGATCGATGTTTTGCCGGGGGCGATCTTCGACGTGTCCGCCGCGCCATCGACATTCACGACCGCCACGCAGCAAAAGATTCAAGGCAGCGGAACCCTTAGAGGCTTGCATAATCATGCGGCCGGCTTCATTCAACCGGGCGACGTGGGCGCGGCCACCGCGGCCAACCAAGGCAACCTGTCTGCCGCAGTTGTGCCTACGGCCGGCACCATCACCTTCGACGGAAACCTGCAGCTCAGCGGTGGAGCCATCGTGTATGATATGACGACCGATCCGGCTAGCGGGAACGATCTAGTGCAAGTCACCGGCACGACCACGCTGACAAGTGGCAAGATCATTCAGAATTTTCTTAACGGCGTTCCCGCAGCGGGACTCACTTATACCGTGCTGAATTCGACGGGCGGCTTTTCCGGCTCCGCGTCGAATCTCTCGGTTGACCTTCCCGGTCGGGGCCCCGATGCGACGCTGTTTACGAGTGGTAATAATCTGCAGTTTACAACTCCGGCCGGTGGACTTGTGACCGCGGACCTTGTCTGGGCCGGCAACGTCAGTGGTGCGTGGGATGTCGAAACAACGCAGAACTGGACGAATCAAGGGAATCCAGACAGGTTCTTCAACTTTGACGATGTGACGTTCAACGAATCGGCGGCGAACAAAACGGTCACGGTCGCCGGTATCGTAACTCCGTCGTCGTTAGAAATTAACAATACGAGCGATTACTCGTTCTCCGGGGCGGGTGCCATCACCGGCACGACGGGTTTGACGAAAACGGGACCGGGCGCGCTGACGATGACGTTGAACAATACCTTTACTGGCCCCACTTCTATCACCGGCTCGACCGCGAATATCGCTGCCAATGGCACCGGCCTGGGAACCGGCCCGCTCACGCTCAGCAATGCGACATTGACCTCGACCGTGTCGGTGGGCAATTCGACGCTCGATATTCCGGCGGGAACAACCTCGACAATTCAGGTCGATGGCACGGCCGACACGGGCGGAACGGCAAACGTTCCGAGCCTCACTGGCGACGGCACGCTCAACCTCACGTCGACGGTAGACAACAAGTTCTTCGGCACGTTCGATACGAGCGACTTTACGGGCACGCTGAGCGTAGCCCCTAGCGGCGCGGCGACGCAGCTTGGCCAGATTCGAATCCGCGCCGGGCAAACCGATTTCTCGAACGCGGTCGTCAACCTGTCGAATGTCGGCGTTAGCAATCAACAGGGAGGCGGCGCGGGGACCACTGTAACGGTTGGTTTCGGCGAACTGCATGGAAATGGGGCGACTACACTGGTGGCTTTTAACGGTGGCTCGGCGACGCAGCCGAACATTGAATGGGAAATCGGCGCGCTGGGCACCGATTCGGATTTTGCCGGGGTAATTGCCGACGGGGGCGGTGCGATTTCCAGTGTGACGAAGGTTGGTGACGGCACGCTGACACTCACGGGAATCAATACGTACACCGGCAACACAACGGTCGAAGACGGCACGTTGAGCATCAATAATCCGTTCTTGCCGCAAACGGGTGATGTCTTCATCGCGTCGGGCGCCGAGTTCAACCTGGACTTTTCGGGCGACGACGTCATTGACTCACTCTATTTGGGCGGCATGCCGGTGATGGCGGGTATTTGGGGATCCGACGCGTCCGGCGCCCCGAACACGAGCCCGCTTCTGACGGGATTGGGCCGGCTCAGCGTGACGACGCTGGGCCCGGTGCTAGGGATTACCGGCGATTACAACAACGACGGCACGGTCGATGCGGCGGATTACGTGATATGGCGCAAAAACGTCGGCGCGGCGGGACTCACCAACCGCGATCCGAATAATACCGGACCTGTCGGTCCGGACGACTACAATTCGTGGCGAACTAACTTTGACAGCACGTTGACGCCCGGCGCGGCCGCGGCCTCTCAAGGTGCTGTGCCTGAGCCGAGTACGTTTTTATTAGCAATGCTCGCCGCCGCGATCGGCTGCGCGTGGCGGCGCCCCTAGCGCGTGAATTCAAGTCGTCACCGTTCGAGCGTAAATTGAGTCTCACGCTCCGCAGACAGACATCGCGGGGTTTAGGAACCTAATCGCCACTGGTCCTCGCTAATAACAAGATTAG
>DATFGJ010000510.1:0-5796 GCA_035249585.1 Lacipirellulaceae bacterium | reverse complement strand
CGCTGGTCAGCATCACATCCTGCCCGCGGCGCTGGCCCCACAACGGTACCGGCCCGTGAACTACACGAATCACACGGCCTTCATCGCTAAGCATCGCGTTAGCGGTTGACGGAACGCCTGCGGGCTGCGCGTCCACAAAGGTAAACGGCCGTGTATCATAAATGCAATTCGGACTGACCAGATTCAGCGGATCGATCGTGTACGATACGGCGACGCCGGAAAGTGGCGGGATCGCCACCACGCTGGCAAAAGCCTCCGCCACTGGGCTGGAACCTGGCAACTCTGGATCAACCACGAACGATACCTCAGGCTTATTCCCCTGATACCCGCTGCCAAAAGAGACGAGCGGATAGGGGAAGATACGCGTCGACGGACTGTTATTGCCGGCTCCTCGCGCCAAGCCAAAATGCCCATAGCGATTCTCGCGCTTCGTCAGATCGCCGAGCGTATTGGCCATGATCTTAAAGCGCGTGATGTTGTGGTCCCATTCCAGGCGGACCGACAAGTCATAACGATCCTGAAAGGCGATGAGGCCGGCAATCGCTTCTTCGAGTGTGCAGTCACGTGGCAGCATGCGCACCAGCCCCGGCTCCGCCTTGAATTGGCCATCATACTGAAATGTGTCGCTAACCTGCCCACGCCGATCCGTAACACGATACGGATTGAGCCAAGGCGCTATAAGCAGGGTACGGCGATAAATCGTCCGCATCCCCGGCTCGCCGAAAAAGTTTCCAGGATTTTCGCCTTCCGGCGGGTTCTCAATCGCGAACCAAACGACCTCCGCTAGCGGCGACGTGACCGTGTCATAGCCCCAGGCCAGCGTTCCATCATCGACGTCGAACTGCGCGGCTTGGCTAGATCCGTTAGGCCGCACGTCCTTCGGTACGCGGCCCACAAAGGGTTCGTGCTCGTTGCGCACCGTGAGCATGAGGATGTCGTCGTAGTCGCCAAGGCCGCTTACCGTGCTTGTGACATTGTTGCCGCTGGTTTGAACAAGAGAGCCGTCGTTGGCGCCCGGGATAATCGACTCCGCGAGATTGATCTCGTCAATCTCCGGCTGCCCGTCGCCATCCAGATCAACGTTGCCGTTGCGATCCGAATCCTGATTGCCATCGGTGAGCATGCTGGGAAACGCATCGCGATACTGCCCCTCAATAAGCTCGATGTAGCCATGGTTCGACTCGGGCCGCTGCCAGGGCATGCCCGGGCACGTGGCTCCCTGCAAATCTTGCTGCAATACGTTGCGCACGTGGCGAACCTGGCCGTTCATCTCAGCGGTGGCCCGGCGATTGCGAACGCTGCCCGAAATGTTGGCAAACAAAGTCACGACGGCGGCCATCATCACCAGCGTGATGGCCATTGCCACGAGCATTTCGACGATCGTGAAACCGCAGCGATTGCAACGGGCCAACTTAGCCGGCCAAGCCGACAGCCCCCGGCTTTGCCGGGGGTTAGGTTCAACCGTCGCAATACGAGTCGCGAACCCCCGGCGGAGCCGGGGGCTGTTGCCATCGTTTGCACTTCCAAACCGAAGTGAACGCCACATAAGAAAAGCTCCTCGCATCCAACCGCGGCCCCAAGATGGCGGTCGGAACTCTGTCCTATCATTATTGCACCGCGCGGCAGCGTGTGTGTCAAGAAAAGCTGGTAACTGCGAGTATGTGGGAGGCGACTCTGTCGCCGATGACGTTGTCTAAATGGGGCACAATCGGCGTCAGAGAGACGCCTCCCACAGCAGGAATCGCTACTTCCCCGCCCCGGGCGGCGGCGGAATTCGCCCCTCCAGAATCATCCGCCGCTCGCGCCGAGCGGCGATTAGCGACACAATGATCGACACGGCCAGCAGCGAAACGATCACCAACAGCGATTGCCAATGCTCCGGCTCCCACACGCGATGCACCACCATTTTGATCCCGATGAAAATCAAAATCGCGCTCAAGCCATAGTGCAAGTAGCGGAACAGGCCCATCACGCCGGCCAACAAGAAGTATAGGGCCCGCAGACCCATGATCGCGAACACGTTTGACGTGAACACGATGAACGGCTCTCTGGTAATGCCGAAGATGGCGGGCACGCTGTCGACAGCAAACACCACGTCGGTGCTTTCGATCACCAGCAATACCATGAATAGAGAAGTGACAAACAGCTTGCCGTCCTGGCGAACAAAGAACTTATCTCCGTGCGAGCCTTTGGCGACGCGCAAATACCGCCGGGCGAAACGTAGTATCGGATTTTGATCAGGATGAGCTTCGACGCCATGCGCACGCGCGAGTTTGATCCCCGTGTAAATCAGAAAGACGCCAAACAGTTCCAATACAAAGTTAATGTGGATGAGCTGGTTCGCAGCCAGAATGAACGTCAGTCGCATCCCGATGGCCCCAAGAATGCCCCAGAACAGGACGCGGTACTGATATTTGAGCGGTACGCCAAAATAGGCGAAGATCACCACGAATACGAACACGTTGTCCATCGACAACGACCATTCCACGAGGTAGCCGGTGAAGAATTCGACGGCGTGTTTATGACCCGCCCAGTACCACACCCAGCCGTTGAACACGAGCGCCAGGCTGCACCAGAACACCGTCCACAGAGCCGATTCGCGCAGCGACGGCTCGTGCGCCTTGCGGTGGAACACGAACATGTCGAGCGCCAACAGCACAGCCGTCCCGGCGCAGAACGCAACCCAAAAGAACGGCGGCACGTTCAAGGTAGGCGCAGCCGCCGCCGCGGCAGTGGTTTCGGCTAACAGCAACGACAACACGACGTGCGACTCCAGCGACTCGGTGGGAAACGTGAGGACTGATAATCATAAAACCTGAGCCCGCATGCAGCAACCGGCCACACCGGCCCGAAGCGCAAGCGAGGGACCACATTAATCTTTTGTTTGCGCTCTTTGATTCGGCTGTCTTGCCAGCCGCTGACATACAAGTAGTCGCGCTCGTACCGCGAAGCGGTACCACACCGTAGCCCAGGGTCAGCGGCGCAGCCGCGCCACCCTGGGTGCATGCCACAATACAGGACGGATACGCCGAAGGCGTTACACATCATTGCGTAAGCGTGTGTAACTCCTTCGGAGTAATCGAATCCCATTGCCGTTTACCCAGGGTGCGCTCCTCGCGATGCTCGGAGCGAAGAGTGGGCTACGGTGTGGAACGCCGGCGGCGTTCGGCCGATGATGAACGCCAATTCCAGATCGTTGAGATGCACATCGATTGAGAGTGCCCTACGCTGCGAGCGGCTGGCGCATCCAGCGGAAGGACCGGCCGACGAGTTCGATGAGCCGTTCATCGTGCGGCTTATAGTGCTGCCGCAAGCGCTCAGCAACCGCGGGATCAATTTGATCTTTGTAATAGCCGCGGTTGTAAATTTTTGTCGGCACGATTTCGAATTGCTCGATCCCCAGAAACTCAAACACGCGCTGGCAGGCCGCGTTTGTGTCGCTGAACAAGTCCGCGCTGTCCAGAATCAGAACTCGGTTCCGCGGATACAGCGTAAGCAGCAGCTCCAGCTGCAATGCGTAATATCCGCGGCCGACGTACCCCAGCATCGGCGGCGAATCGGCGCGCAGCGAGACGCCGAATTGGGGCGGCACGTCCGGCTGCCGCAGCTCCTCGTCGACTGCCTGCTCAAAACTTCGTGATTCCAGCCCGCGGGTCTTGTAATGCTGGTAGTGCGAAAACGCGCGTGCCACCGGATCCCGCAACACGGCGATGATCTGTGCCTCGGGCAACACATCGTGCATCTTCAAAAGCGCGGCCGGCGTCGGCAGGTAGGACGGCGACGCATCGACTGCGATCCCGCCGACAGACTCAATCCGCCGGCGAAGTGGAAACTGCGACCGATACCACTTGATCGATCGATCTGAATGCTTTGAGAAATAGTCGACTTCTTTTTTCCAGGCACCAAACAGCCGCGGGTGCTTCATTAGATAGGCATGGAGCTGCGTAGTACCCGCCTTTTGAGCGCCGACGATCACCACGCCGGGCAGCTGACGGAATTCCTGTGTCGCCCGGCGGCACAGGGTGGGCAAGAGGGTTTTGACAGTGCGCACCGGAGTCCGGCCAATTCGCATCGCCGGGTGCCGCTGAATCTTTCTCGCGTAATAGCGCAACCGTTCACGCCGCGAATCGGCCGCCGCGTAACTCGTGAAATCCAAATCGGACATGATTAGGATTGGTGGGTGGCTGGGGTCGTGCCGAAGGCGAACCCCCAGCAATTCAGCGAACTGGGGGCTCGGCGGCGCCTCGACCCCAGGCACACGGCAGGGCGTCCGGTCTGGCTCTCAACTCTCAACCCTGAACTCTCAACTCTCAACGAGCTACGTTCCAAATTCCGGCCGCCGACGCCCAAGCTGGTTTTGCAACCGCTGCACGATGGCGCTGTGCATCTGGCTCACGCGGCTTTCCGAAAGATCGAGCGTCGCGCCGATCTCCTTCATCGTGAGCTCTTCGTAATAGTAGAGAATGATGATCAGCCGCTCGTTGCGATTGAGGCCCTTCGTGACCAGCCGCATGAGATCGGATTTCTGGATCCGCCTTGTCGGGTCCTCGCCCTTTTTATCTTCCAGGATGTCGATCTCACGCACGTCCTTGTAGCTGTCGGTCTCGTACCACTTTTTGTTGAGGCTGATGAGGTTCACCGCGTTGGCGTCGGAAATCATCTTCTCCAGCTCCGCCACGCTCATGCCCATGTGCGTTGCCAGCTCGTTTTCGTTGGGCGTGCGGCCATTCTTGGCCTCGAGCGTCTTGATCGCCTCGTTCAGCTTGCTGGCCTTGCTGCGCACCAGCCGCGGCACCCAGTCCATCGTGCGCAGCTCGTCGAGCATTGCACCGCGGATGCGCGGCACGCAATACGTCTCGAACTTCACGCCGCGCGTCAGATCGAACGCGTTGATGGCGTCCATGAGCCCGAATACGCCGGCCGAGATCAGATCGTCCAGCTCCACGCCGTCGGGCAGCCGCGACCAGATCCGTTCGCCGTTGTACTTCACCAGCGGCAGATAGTGTTCCACCAGCCGATTGCGCAGCGGCTTGGTGGGGTTGGCTTTGAACTCTTGCCAGATCTCGGCGATCTCTTCCGCCGACGCTACTTTCTTGGTGACAACCGCAGTGGCCATGAAGATCCTCCATGATCGGCCTACGGCGCGCTCGCGCCGTCCATCGAGATCCATCTCGTGCCGCAAGTCAGTGAATGGTTTCTTAAGTTGGTAACAAAGGTGTCAGGTGTCAGGTTTCAGGTGTCAGTCAAAATTCCGACACCTGATCGAAGATTCGCCGTGGCGAATACCCGAACCCTGACACCTATCCCTTCGGCTCCGTTTGTTGGGCTAACTGCAATTCCAACCCCGTGCGCACCGATTCGTCGATCGTTCGCTGGGCAATCTGCCCGAGAATCGCGCCCAGGACTGCAAACAAGAGAAGCTGCAGCGTCGCCGCAGCGAGTGTGCCTTCCACGCCGCCGGAGTCTAGCCAGCCGCGGCAGATCACCACGGCCATGGCGAGCGGTCCGAGGATGCCGGCGTAAATGCGACTCACGTTCGCTCCTTCGAGTGGCGTCAAACTTTTCGCATACCCGCCAGCTTGACGCACACCGGCGCGCCGGTGTGATGTCGCACAGTATCGACCGCTCGCCAACTCGGACTTGAATCATTTCGGCCGTCCTTCAAACTTCACTGCCGCGCGAGCCGGGCCGCGGGCAGCATCGCACCGCGATGGACTGGCTGCGCTTGCTTGCCCAGCACAAGCCCATCGCCAACCGCTCGTCCTAGCCACAGCGCGGCATGCCCGAACGGCGAAT